>JAGQRJ010000848.1 GCA_020425635.1 Planctomycetota bacterium
GGCCGGGCGGAGGCAAGCTCCGCCCCTACGGCTTGGTGCCCCTCGGTCTCGGTCTCGGTCGTGGCGACGCGGTCGGCTGGGGGCCGGGCGGAGGCAAGCTCCGCCCCTACGGCTTGGTACCCCTCGGTCTCGGCGTCGGTCTCGGTCTCGGCCTCGGTCTCGGTCTCGGTCTCGGCGTCGGCCTCGGTCTCGGTCTCGGTCTCGGTCTCGGTCTCGGTCTCGGTCTCGGTCTCGGTCTCGGCCTCCACACCCGCTCCTGGGCCCGCGTCGCTCGACGGGGCGTCTTCTGGGTCACGGGGGTCGGGGCGTGGATCTTGGGTCATGCGCAGCGGGGTCCGAGTTTAGCCCGTGCAGCCCCATATGGCGCCGCCAAACCCTGCAGCGGCCGGTGCGCGAGGAACAAAGGGGGGCGGCTTCCCATTCACTGGGCCGTGGCGGGCCTGTATCCTGCAGGCCCCGCAACCCACTTGGAGTTCCCCATGAGCGTGGACCACGCGACCCTCTCGGGCTTCGACCTCTACAACCCCACCGAAGAGCACGAGATGCTGCGGCGCATGGTCCGCGACTTCGTCGAGCGCGAGGTCGAACCCCAGGCCCTCGAGTGCGACCGCGAGGAGCGCTTCAACCTCGAGCTGTTCCGCAAGCTCGGCGAGATCGGGCTCCTGGGGATCACCGTCTCGGACGAATACGGCGGCTCGGGCATGGACGCGGTGGCGGCCGTGATCGCCCACGAGGAGCTGTGCACCTCGGATCCGGGCTTCGCCCTGGCCTACCTCGCGCACTCCATGCTCTTCGTGAACAACTTCTATCACAACGCCAACGACGAGCAGAAGGCGCGGGTCCTGCCCAAGGTGTGCTCGGGCGAGTGGGTCGGCGGCATGTGCATGTCCGAGCCCGCGGTGGGGACCGACGTGCTGGGCATGCAGACGACCGCGGTGCGCAAGGGCGACCACTACCTGCTCAACGGGCGCAAGATGTGGATCACCAACGGCATGATCAGCGACTCCGAGCTGGGGGACGTGTTCCTCGTCTACGCCAAGACCGGAGAGCGGGTCAGCTCCTTCCTGGTCGAGAAGGGCATGCGGGGCTTCGAGAAGGGGCAGAAGATCAAGGACAAGCTCGGCATGCGCGCCTCGACCACCGCGGAGCTCGTGTTCGAGGACTGCGAGGTCCCGGTCGCGAACCTGATCGGCGAGGAGGGCGACTCCATGGTGCACATGATGCGCAACCTCGAGATCGAGCGGGTGACCCTCGCGGCCATGTCGCTGGGGATCGGACTGCGCTGCCTGCGGGTCATGTGCCGCTACGCCAACGAGCGCCACGCCTTCGGCAAGCCGCTGCGCTCTTTCGGGCAGATCCAGCGCTATATCGCGCGCTCCTACGCCTCGTGGAAGTCGACGCGGGCCTACGTCTACGACACCGCGCGGCGCATGGACCTCTCGGGCAACAGCGCGAACTCGCGGATCGACTCCGACGGGGTGAAGCTCGTCGCGACCACCATGGGCAAGGAGGTCGCGGACGCCGCGATCCAGGTCCTCGGAGGCTATGGCTACGTCGGCGAGTACGTGGTGGAGCGCCTGTGGCGCGACGCGAAGTTGCTCGAGATCGGCGGCGGGACCCTCGAAGCGCACGAGAAGAACATCACGAAGGACCTCTCGCGCAGCTTCGAACAGGTCCTGGGCTAGAGGGCCGAGGCGGGCCGCGGTGGAGGACGAGCACCCGTGGCTCGAGGTCACGCTCCCCGACGGGGAGCGTGACTACCTGCGCCTGAACCTCGCGCTGACCACGGTCGGACGCAGCGAACAAAACGTGCTCGAGCTCCTCGACCCCAAGCTCTCTCGCTTTCACTGCGAGATCGAGCGCCGGGGCGACGTGTTCTTCGTGCGCGACTGCAACAGCCGCAACGGCACGCGGGTCAACGACGACCCCGTGCACGTCCCGCGCCGGCTCGAGGCGGGAGACCGGATCAAGCTCGGCCACTCCCAGCTCCTGTTCCTGCGCGCGCGCCCGCCGCAGGTGAGTCGGGACGCCGCCGGCCCGCTGCGCCCGCTGCGCGACGAGGAGGAAACCGAGCCGCGTCCGCGCCTGCGGGGACCGACCCGGGCCTTCGACCCTCGCCCGACGGCGCGCCTCGCGGCGCTGACCCCCGACGACGGCGGCGCGTGGGCCCAACTGGCCCGGGTCGCCCAACGCGTGCTCCGGGCGGGGCGCCGCGCCGAGGTGATCGAGGAGACCCTCTCGGCGGCGCGCAGCATGGTCCAGGCCCGCGGCGCCTACCTCGCCGAGCGCGAGGGCCGCTCGACGCTGACCTGCGTCGGCCGCCAGGGGCTCGACGACGTGGGGCTGCGCTTCGCGGAGGACCTCGCCAGCCAGGCGCTGGCCCGGGAGGAGCCGGTGCTCGACGACCGGCGCGGGGTGGCCCTGCCCCTGGGAGAGGGCTCCCAACCCAGGGGCGCCCTGGTCGTCTACGACCTGCCTCGGCCGCTGACCCTCGACTCCGAGGTCCTCGAGGCGCTGATCAGCCTCACCGAGCTCACCGCGCGCACGCTCTCGGGCAGCCTGCGGGTCGAGGAGGTCCGCCGCAGCGAGCGCGCCCGCGAGGCCGGCCGAATCGCCCTCGACCTGCAGACCCTCATGCGCCCCGAGCGCTTGCCGAGCGAGGCGGGCCTGGAGCTGGGGATCGCCGCCCGAGGCGTGGGGCCGGGGTTCTGGGACGCCCACGCGCTCCCCGAGCGCGCAGGTCGCCGGGAGCTGCTGCTGGCCCTGGGGGTGGTCCCGCGCGGGGAGCCACGCCTGGGGCTCCGCCGCCGCGGCGAGCGCGGGTTGCTGGCGGTCGTCGCCCAGGCCGAGCTCAAGGGCGCGCTGCGCGCGAGCGCCGCGGGCGA
>JAGQRJ010000849.1 GCA_020425635.1 Planctomycetota bacterium
CGCACGAAGGTCGCCTGGCCGTAACGCCGGAAGCCGACGACCCAGGCGTGCAGGGACGGGAGCGGGTCGACCCGGTCCAGGGCGCGGCGCGCCGCGGGGTCCCCGAGGTGCGCCGCGAGCTCGACCTGCAGAGGGTCGAGCTCGCCCGCCCGCAGCGCCGCGCGCAGGTAGCGCGCCTCCTGCTCGGGCTCGTCCGAGCGACGGCTCAGGCCGCGTAAGCGCTCGTCCACGCGGCCTCCCTCCAGCGGACGTGCGAGCCCGCGGGGCTCATGCGCGCCCGAGCAAGCGCAGGCTCACCTGGCCCCGCTCGACGTCGACCTCTCCGATCTCCACCCGCAGCGCGTCTCCCACGGCCCAGCGGCTGCCGTCGCTGGCGACGCAGGACTCGGTGGCCTCGTCGAGGGTGCAGCGCCCCTCTCCGGGGAGCTCGCTCCAGTCCACGGCGCCGCTGACCCCCAGCCCCTGGAGCTGGGCGATCAAGCGCCCCTGACGCACGACCACCACGTGGGCCACGTGCGCCTCGCCCGTCCGGCCGGCGAAGTAGCGCGCGACGAGGGTCCGGCGCCGCTCGTTCTCGGCCTTGCGCGCGCGCCAGGTGAGCTCGTTGAGCTCGACGCACAGCGCCTCGAGCTCTGGGTCCTCGGCCCGCTGGCTGCGGTCTCCGGCGAGGTAGCGCTTGACCACCCGGTGCACGAGCAGGTCCGGGTAACGCCGGATCGGCGAGGTGAAGTGCACGTAGAGCGGCGCCGCGAGCCCGAAGTGCATGCTCGGCGCGGTGGTGTAGCGCGCAGGGCCCAGCGCGCGGCGGAGCACCGAGCGGATCGCGGGCGCGCAGCTCGCGTGTTCGAACTGGGCCTCGAACGCGCGCAGCGCCCGCGGCGAGAGGCGTCGCCCGAAGGCGGCCTCGAACCCGAAGCTGTGCGCGAAGGCCGCGAGCGCCTGCACGCGCTCGGCGCTGGGCTCTTCGTGCACGCGGAAGGTGCCCGGCAGCCCGCGCTCGACCAGCCAACGCCCGACCGCTTCGTTGGCCGCGACCATCAAGCGCTCCACCAGGCCGTGGGCGCTGGTCTCCTCGGTCGGCGTGAGCGCGAGGGCCTCCCCCGCCTCGTCGAGCTCGAGGCGCGCCTCCTCGCGGACCATGTTCACGCCGCCTCGCGCGGCGCGCGCGGCGCTGAGCCGACCCGCCGCGGCGCGCAGCCAGCGCAGCGTCGCGTGCACCGCTGGAGGGACCTCGCCGACCTCACCCTCGTCGAGGAAGGCCGCCACCTCGGTGTAGCTCAGGCGCGCGTGCGAACGGATCTTGCTCGGATAGAGGTCGGTGGCGGTCACCTCCCCCTCGGGGTCGATCCGCAGCTCGCAGGTCAGCGTGTTGCGCTCGACCCCCGGGAGCAGGCTCAGCGCGTCCTCGCTCAACCCCCGCGGCAGCATGGGCTCGACGTAGCCAGGCAGGTAGACGGTGGTCCCGCGCCGCCGCGCCTCGAGGTCCTGGGCCGAGCCCTCGCCCACGAAGGCGTCGACGTCGGCGATCGAGACCAGCACCCGCACCGCGCCTTCGGCGTCGGCCGGGAAGGCGCTCAAGGCGTCGTCCAGATCCCTGCTGCTGGGCGCGTCGATCGTGAGCGTCGGCACCTCCCGCAGGTCGCGTCGCCCGGGGAAGGGCACCTCGGACGGCGACCCGGCCGGCTCCGGGTGACCCCGACGGACGCCCCAGCGCTCGAGGAGCACGGTCAGCTCCCGCTCGTCCTCGGGGATCGCCGACAGCAACCGGGCCCCCTCGCCCGCGAGCTCCGCGATCACCCACGCCCCTTGCGGCGGGGCGGGCTCGGCCTCGAGCGGCCAAGGAGCGTTGCTCACCTGGGGGTCGGGCTCGAGCACGAGCCCTCCGCGTCCGCGGCGCACGGTCCCGCACAGGCGCTCACGCCAGCGGGAGGTGCGCTCGAGTGAGCTGCACGAGCGACGCCCGTCGGCCTCGAGCTTGACCTCCGCGACCACGCCGTCACCGGCGAGGTAGCCGCGCAGCAGCGGCGGAGGCACGAAGGCGCTCACGCCGTCGGGGGCCTGCACGAACCCGAACCCGCGGGGGTGCACCGAGAGGGTCCCGCGCAGGGACTGGGGCTGATCGCTCATGGCCTCAGGCTACCGCAGCCGTCGCTGCCCAGGCGACCACCGCGTAGCGAACCAACTTGCCCAGGGTGATCCAGGCGAAGGAGGGCCCCCAGCGCAGCCCGCAGGCGCCGCCGGCGAAGACGAGCGCGTCGCCGACGAAGGGCACCCAAGACCCGACGAGCAGCGGCGGCCCCCAGCGCTCAGCGCGCGCGGCGCGCTCGGGGGTCAGCTCGGGCAGCCGGCGGGAGAGCCACGCCCAGCGTCTGCTCCCGGCGGCGGCGCCGCGCCCGCAGGCGAACACCGTCAGCGCGCCGAGCACGTTGCCCGCGGTCGCGACCAGGACCCCGAGCCAGGGGTCCACCTGCCCGGCGCCGATCGCCCCCGCCAACACGAACTCGGAGGGGACCGCCAGCACCGAGCCCGCGAGCACGGCGCTGACGAACACCCCTCCGAGGGTCGCCGCGGCGGTCGTGGCGAGGCCTACTCGCCGATCCGCTTGAGCTTCAGCCCCTTGGCCTCGAGGGCCTTGATCAGGCTGTTGGGCCCGCCGAGCAGGTAGCTGCTCACGGGGATCCCGTAGCTCTTGTCGCCCTTGCCGACCTGCTCCGCGATCTTGGTCGCCATGAGGTCGACGTAGTCGTCGTACATCGCCTTGATCAGGCGCTTGTTGAGGTCGTCGCTCTCGCCGGTCATGTCCTGCTCCCAGGCCGCGTAGATCGCGTCCAGGTCACCGGAGAGGTACGCCTCGGCCCACTCCGAGTTCGGCTTCTTGCCGGCGGCGTCCCACTCCTTGAGCTTGCCGAGCACGTCGACCACGATCTGCACCTGGTCCTCCATGGCGGCGCCAGCGAACGCGCCGGCGGCCTGCTCGAAGGTCAGGAGCCCGGTCTTGGGCTTGCTGCCGATCACCTTGGCCAGGGCCGGGCCTTGCCCCACCCCCTGCTGCATTTCGGCCATGAACTCGAGCTGGGTCAGCTGCATGCCGACGACCCAGGGGCGGAAGCGCGCGAGCTGGGCCATGGAGATCCCCTTGGCCTTGAGGCGCTGCTCCACCGTCGCGTAGACGTCCTCGGGGAGCACGTCCTTGAGCGTCTTGCCGCCCTCGAGGAACAGGTACTTCTGCACAGCTTGCTGGTCCTGCACGGTCTCCTCGAGCACCGCGTCCACCGCGCCCAGCTTCTCGCTGACCACGGCGGGGAGCTCGGAGGTCGACTTGAAGGCCGGCTGGAAGGTGCCGAACAGGTAGCTCGGCTTCTCTCCCTCGATCTCGAACAGGACCGGTGCGCCCTCCTGCGCGACGGCGGCGGAAGAAAGCAAGGCGCTCACCGCCAAAGCGGTCGTGAGGCGTCCAACGCGGATCATGAGGTCTCCTGGGTGTTCATTGCTGCACGATCGTCGGCACTATACCCCCATCCATGGGCGCCTGCCGCCGACCCAAGCCCTCGACGCGTGCGCCGGCCTCCGCATTCGCGCGCGTCCCTCGAGCGCGCCCGGGCACCAGGGCTAAGGCTTTTGATCAAAGGCCTTAGCCCACCCTACAGCGAACCCGCCGGATTGCCGAAGAGAGCGCAGGAGGAGCTCCGTGACCACTCGCACCGTGACCCGCTGGACCGTAGCCCGCCAGGAGGCGTTGATCCTCGAGGTCCTCCGCGGCGAGCGCACCCTGGACGACGCCGCGGAGGCGCACGAGCTCAGCGTGGAGCAGCTCGTCGCCTGGCGCGAGCGCTTCCTCGCCGGCGGTCGGCGCGCCCTGCAGGGCGACCGCGCGCGCCGGGTGTGCGACTCGATCGCCGACGCGGTCGGCGAGACCCCCCTCGTGAGGCTCTCGCGGGTGATCCCGGACGCGGAGGTGTTCGCGAAGGTCGAGTTCATGAACCCCATGGGGAGCATCAAGGACCGCGTCGCGCGGCACATGGTGCGCCAGGCCGCCCTCGACGGCCGGCTCGAGCGGGGCGACGTGATCGTCGAGAGCTCCTCGGGCAACACCGCGCTCGGGCTGGGCATGATGGCCCGCCTGGGCGGCTACCGCTGCAAGGTCGCCGTGCGCGACCGCACCAGCGCCGAGAAGATCAACGCGCTCAAGGCCCTCGGGGTCGAGGTGGTGCTGGTCGCCAGCGACCTGCCGCCCGAGCACCCGGAGAGCTACAACCGGGTCATGGAGCGGATCGTGCGCGAGACGCCCGACTGCTACTTCCCCGACCAGCACAACAACCGCGAGAACAACCAAGCCCACTACCTGACCACCGGCCCCGAGATCTGGGAGCAAATGGAGGGCAGGATCGACGTGTTCGTCGCCGGCGTCGGCACCGGGGGCACGATCGGCGGCGTCGCCCGCTACCTCAAGGAGAAGGACCCCTCGATCCACGTGGTCGGGGTCGACCCGGTGGGCTCGATCTTCAGCGAGTACTTCCGCAGCCGGACCGTAGGCCAACCGGGCCCCTACCTGCTCGAGGGCCTCGGCGACGAGACCCCGATCGAGTGCGTCGAGTTCGACCTGATCGACGACTTCTTCCAGATCGAAGACCGCCAGGCCTTCGCCTGCGCCCGCGAGCTGGCCAGCCGCGAGGCGATCTTCGCCGGCGGCTCCAGCGGCGCCGCCCTGTGGGCCACCCGCCAGGCCCTGGCCAAGCTCGGCCGACCCGCTCGCGCGGTCACGGTGTTCCCCGACAGCGGCCACCGCTACCTGTCGACGATCTACAACGACGCCTGGCTCGCCTCCAAGGGCTGCGCAGCCTAGTCCGCACTTCTCACCACTCGCTCCGCTCGTGGACTCGAAGTGCGGCCAGCAGTGTTGTTCAAGACAGTGAGACCCGGCCTGCGGCCGGGTACACACTGTCGCTTGCGCCTCGCTCGCGGCGGCAGAGCCGCCGACTCGCTCCGGCGCAGCCCGCCTGCTTC
>JAGQRJ010000850.1 GCA_020425635.1 Planctomycetota bacterium
CGCGGCGAGTACGCCGGGCTGCTGACCCAGACCTCGGGTTTCCTCGACGAGTTCGCCGGTGCCGCCGACGAGGCCTCGCTGGTCCTGGTCTCGAACCTGACCTTTCAGCTGCTCGAGGTCACCGAGGACTTCGACGGGCTCGCCGCCCGCCTCGCGCAGCTCAAGCAGCTGCCCAACGCCAAGGGCAAGCTGCTCAAGCTGATCGAGCACTACGAGGGCAAGCTCCGGATTCGCCCCGGCGCCGAGGCCCCCGACTTCAAGGCCGTCGACGTGCACACCAAGGAGGAGATCAGCCTCAGGGACCTGCGCGGCAAGCTCGTGCTCGTCGACTTCTGGGCCACCTGGTGCGGGCCCTGCCTGAAGCTGATGGAGAACGAGCTCAAGCCGATCTTCGCCCAGTACGGCGAGGACGAGCGCTTCAAGCTCCTCGGGTTGGGCATGGAGTGGCAGGGCGAGACCGCCGAGAAGCAGGCCGAGTTGGCCGAGGCCAAGGGCTACGGCTGGACCAAGGTCTTCGACGCCTCGGGGGAGGCCGGGAAGGCCTACGGGATCAACGGGATCCCGTTCCTGGTGCTGATCGACGAAGAGGGCAAGATCCTCGTCGCAGACTCGGGCTGGAAGGTGATCAACAAGGTCAAGGAGATCCTCGCCGAGCGGCTCAAGAAGTAGGCCGCCAGGCCGAGCAAGCCAACGCGGGCAGGGTCGCTGCGGGCGACCCTGCCCGTTTCGTTCGACGGCGAGTGGAAAATGGCTCGCGGCTCGCCACACTGAGAGGGTGGTGGGGACGTTCGCGCAGTATCGGATCGCCGAGGAGCTCTCTCGCGGCGGGATCGGGGTCGTCTACCGGGCGTTCGACCCGACGGGGGCTCCCGTGGCGCTCAAGCTCTTGCAGGCGGGGGGCGCGTTGGACGTGGCCCGCTTCCAGCGTGAGTGCGAGCTCCTCACGCGCCTGAGACACCCTGGGATCGTGGGCGTGCACGACTTCGGCTTCGCCCAGGGCCAGGCCTACCTCGTCATGGACCTGGTCGAAGGCCGCTCCTTCGAGGCCTTGCTCCGCGACGGACCGCTGCCTCCGGAGCGCGCGGTCGCGCTGGTCGAGCAAGCCGCCGTGGCCCTCGAGCACGCGCACCGGCAGGGGGTGATCCACCGGGACGTCAAGCCCGCGAACCTGATCCTGCGAGACGACGGCCGCGTGGTCCTCGTCGACTTCGGGCTCGCGGTCCTCGCCGAGGTCAAGGACGACCGCCTGACCCGCACGGGCGAGCTGCTGGGGACCCCGCTTTACATGGCCCCGGAGCAGGCGGGGGGAGCCAAGGACGCGGACGCGCGCGCCGACGTCTACGGGCTCGGGGCGACCTTGTTCGCCCTCGTCGCGGGGCGCGCGCCCTTCGGGGGGGCGAGCGCGTTCGAGGTGCTCGAGCGCGTGGTCGTGGAGCCGGCGCCTCCGCTGCGGAGCCTGGCTCCTGGAGCGCCTGCTTGGCTCGAGGCCGTGTGCGCTCGCTGCCTCGAGAAGGTCCCCGAGCTGCGCTACCCGAGCGCCGCAGCCCTGGGCTCGGCGCTGCGAGCCACCCCGCGACCCGGGGCCCGGACGAGCGCACGCTACGCGCGTTGGTTCGCGCTCTCCGCGCTGCTCTTGTGCGGAGCGGTCGGCGGCTGGCTGCTCGCTTCCCGCGAGGAGCCCCCGCCTGCGCCCGAGCCACCCCAGGCCCAGCCCGAGGAGGTTCGGCCGAGGGCCACAGCCGAGCACGTCTTGGAGTTCAGCCTCGGCCCGAGGTGCGGGCACGACGCGACGGTCAACGGCTGGATGCTCTACTGCAACGACAACTACGGCGCCGACGACTCGCTCATCGTGGGCGCGCGCGAGACCCAGGGTCGGCGTGCCGAGCGGGTCAGCTACCTGCGCTTTCCCCTGGATCGCCTGCCGGCGGACGCCCAGGTCGAGGAGGCAACCCTCGTGCTCACGCGGTGTTCGAAGGAGTCGCCCGAGGGCCTGGTGGCGCACGAGGTGCTGGACCCCTGGGTCGAGGGCACGAGCACCCACGACGAGTGGGTCGACGGGGTGGCCTGGGGCGCGGGGCAGGGGCACTCGCCGCTCCCTGACCGCTTCAAGCGCCCCGCGTGGGACTCCGAAGAGGCCGCGGAGGCCACCCCGGTCCCTGGCGAAGCGCTCGCGCACCGCTTCGTGATCACCGCGCTCCTGCAGCGGTGGTCGCGCGCTCGCGGGAGCAACCACGGAGTGGTCGTGCGCCTGCGCTCGCCGCGGTCCAGCGCGGCGGGGGTCTACTATGGCTTCCGCTCGCGGGAGTGCCCCTACGTGAACGAGCGCCCCCGCGTGCGGATTCGCTACCGAGGCTCGCCGCCCCTGCCTGAGCCTGCCGCAGCGGCGTTGCCGCCCCCCGACCGCGAGAGCCTCCCGGCGCTGACCGCCTACCTCAGGCAGGCGCCCGACGACGTCGAGGTCCGCCTGGCCCGCGCGACCCTCTACGCGCGGCAGCGCGTGTTCAGTCAGTCGTGGCAGGACCTCGAGACCTGCCTCGGCCTGCGCTTGCCCGAGGATCCGCACCCCGGGATCAGCTACGCCGCGCTGGGGATCTTCCGCCGGCTGCACGCTGAGTACCAGGCCCCGACGGTGACCGAAGAGGAGTTCAGGAAGTTCCCCAAGCCCGCGACGGTGCTCGACGTGGTGTGGCGGGGCTTGACCCCGGAGACGGCGCCGGCCGAGACGATCCCCTCCCGGGAGGAGCGGCGCTGGGTGATCCGCAGCCGGATCGGCTACCACCCTGAGGTGAAGTACCTCGTCGGGCTCTGGAGGGGCGCCCAGCAGCTCTGGCCCGACGACCCGGAGCTGCGCTACGAGGTCGCGGAGACCGTCCTCGACGAGCTCGAGCGACGGGTGGGCTACGCGGGCGGCGAGTCCGCGACCGCGTTCACTCGAGGTCAGCTCGAGAGCCTGCTCGCGACCGACGAGCGCTCGCTCTCCCCCGGCTTGCGCGCGCGCGGCGAGGTGCTGCTGGACCGATTGGGTGGCCGCTGAGGCTCGGCCTCCGCCCTGGATCAGGAGCGCAGCGCCAGGGCGAGTTCGTGCAGCAGGTTCACGTTGGCCTGGACGACCTTGCCGAACAGCCCGACGTGCAGGCTCTCGTTGGGCCCGTGGGCGTTGGTCCGCGGATCCATGACGCCGTTGAGGATCAAGGGCGTCGTCGGGAAGCGCTCGGCGAAGAGGGTGATGAACGGAATGCTGCCCCCGACGCCGATCCGCACGAGGTCCTTGCCGAAGGCGTCCTTGTAGGCCCGCTCGGCCGCGTCGAAGGCCGGCCCTTGGGCTTCGTAGGACCAACCGGCGGTCCCCAGGGACGGCTCGACCTCGACCTGCAAACCGAAGGGCACGCTCGCCTGGATCCGCGCGCGCAGGGACTCGAGGGCGCCCTCGGCGGTCATCCCGGGGGCCAGCCGCAGCGAGAGCACCGCCGAGGCGTGGGGCAGGATCACGTTGGCGGTTTGATCGAGCGCAGGCAGGCTCGTGCCGACCACCGTGAGGTGCGGCTGGCGCCACATCCACTCGACCCGCGGTCGGTCGCCCGAGTCGAGTCCGGCCACCCCGTCGAGCAAGCCCGCGTCGCGGCGGAGGTCGTCATCGTCCGGCGAGAGCCCAGCCACGCTCTCCCGCCACGCGGGGTCCACGGGGTGCTCGAGCCCGACCACGCGGCCCTCGTCGTCGACGAGCTGCGCGATCAGCTTCATGAGCCCCACCGCGGGGTCGGGCAGGGCGCCGCCCCAGAGCCCGCTGTGGACCTTCCCACGCAGGGCGCGCACGGTGACCTTCAGCTCGAGCAAGCCCCGCAGGCTGACGGTCAGCCCGGCGACGTCCGTGCTCGGGTTCTCGCAGTCGGTGAGCACCATCGCGTCGGCCGCGAAGGCCTCCGGATACTCGGTCATGAAGCGGCCCAGGTTGGGGCTGCCGATCTCCTCCTCGCCTTCGAGGAGGAAGCGCACGTTCAGCGGCGGGCCGCCGCCGACCTCACTCCAGGCGCGGAAGGCCACGATCTGGCTCAGCCAGCCCGCGAGGTCGTCCGCGACCCCTCGTCCGTAGAGGCGATCGCCGTCACGGACCATCTCGTGGGGCGGCGTCGACCACACCGCGGGGTCCGCGGGCTGCTGGTCGAAGTGCCCGTAGATCAAGACGGTCGGGGCCTCGGGGTCGACGATCTTGGAGCCCTTGACGCAGGGGAGGGCTCCGTCGAGCTCGAGCAAGGCCACGTCGTCGAGGCCGGCCGCGCGGAGGTCCTCGGCGGCGACCTCCGCCATGCGACGAACCTCGCCCGCCAGCTTGGGGTCACGGCTCAGCGCCTTGATCCGCACGTAGTCGCCGAGTCGCTCCAGGGCCTCGGGGACCAGGGTCTGCGCTTGCTGACGGACGGCTTCGAGTGACATGCTTCCCCCTGTCGAGCGTGCGAGTATAGCGAGGGCTGGGGCGCGGTGCCGGCGCGACCGTGAGGCCCCGTCAGTCGCCGAGGTGGCGTACACTCGGTGCTTCGCACCGAAGCTCAGGGGAGTCGACCCATGCTGATCTTGCCCGACGGCGGCGCCTCGAGCACCGCCTTCGACCAGGACTTCTTCCGCCGTGAGTTCAAGGACGGAGACGTGCCGCGCTGCGACCTGCTCGCCGAGGGGCCCGTCTCGGTGGTCGAGCTGGTGCTCGTCAACGGCGACACCCTCGACATCAACGCCTTCGAGGAGTTCCGTCGCGGCTACATCGTCGCCACCGTGTTCGCCGACCCGCCCGCCTGCGACGACCTCTACCGCGCCTACATTCGCTACGACGCGGTCTTCCAGGTCAACGTGCGCACGGTCCTGGCCGAGGGCCGGCTGGGCTTCCACAAGCACCCCCCGGTGATCGAGGCGGACGAATAGCCCAGGGAAAGCCTGGCGAGAGTCCCCCCCGACGCTGGTATCCTGAGGCCGTGCGGGACCTCGACACCGAGTTCGTCGACCACGCCCTGGAGGCCGGTTGGATCACCGACCGCGACCAGCGCCGGGCGCAGCGCGCGGTTGCGAAGGCCCGCAAGCGCGGGCGGTCGCTCTATGTCTCCCAGGCCCTGGTGCAGCAGGGCGCGTTGAGCTGCGATCAGCTGCTCGAGCTGGGGCGCAAGGCGCAGGCGCGGCTCTACGAGTGCCCGCGCTGCGGACACAAGGTCTCCGCCGAGGCCGTGCCCGCGCCCGGTGAGCCCTTCTCCTGCGGGCGCTGCGAACGCGAGCTCGAGGCCGACCAGGAGCAGACCCTCTCCCTGGCCGAGGTCCTGACCAGCCGCGACCCCCTCGACCTGAGCGTGACCCTCCGCGAGCGCGATCCGCGGGAGGCCTCGGGCTCCACCAGCGCATCGTCGCTGCCGCCCTTCGACCTCAGCCGCTTCGAGCTGCACGAGGAGCTCGGTCGAGGCGCCTACGGGGTCGTGTTCCGCGCGACCCAAACCGACCTCGAGCGCGAGGTCGCGCTCAAGGTGCTGCGGCCCCGAGAGGGCGAGCTGAGCCCGGTGGCCCTCGAACGCTTCTTGCGCGAGGGGGCCAGCGTGGCCCGTCTGCAGCACCCCAACGTGGTGCGGGTGTTCGGGATCGGGCGCCACAAGGACCTGTTCGTGCTGAGCATGGAGCTGGTCCCCGGCGAGTCGCTGAAGGCCTTCCGCAAGCGCCACCCCGAAGGGCGCTTGCCCTGGAGGCAAGCGGTGAAGATCGTGCGCGGGGTGCTCGCGGGGGTCGAACACGCCCACAAACACGGCGTGATCCATCGCGACCTGAAGCCGGCCAACGTCTTGATCGAAGCCGACGGTGCGCGTCCCCGGGTGATCGACTTCGGGCTGGCCAAGGACCTCGAGACCGACGCTCAGCTCACTCAAGGCAGCGCGGCGGTGGGCTCGCCGGCCTACCTCAGCCCCGAGCAGCTCAGGCACGGGTCGAGCCAGGCCGACGAGCGCTGCGACGTGTTCAGCGTGGGGGTCATGCTCTACGAGCTGCTCTCGGCGACCCGTCCCTGGTCGGCCAAGACGCGCAACGACCTCTTCCTGACCATGCTCAAGGACCCGCCGGCGCCGCTGCCCGCGTCGCTCGAGCTCCCCGACGGCCTGACCTCGGTGGTGATGCGCATGCTCGCCCAGGACCCTCAGGCGCGCTTCGCCAGCGCCGCCGCGGCGCGGGACGCCCTCGGCGCCCTGGAGGCCGGAGACGCCGAGCCCACGCCAGAGCCCCAGGCCGCCGCGCCCCGAGCGGCCCGCACCCGGAAGGGGCCGCGAACTGCCGCGCGGCCCGCCGTGGGCGGACGCTCTCCCCTGCCTTGGATCCTCGGGGGGGCGGGGGCGCTGCTGGTCCTGGCCCTCGCCCTCACGCAGCTCGGCTCCTCCCCGCCGGCCGAGCCCCAGGTGGCCGACGCGCCGCCCGCGCAGCAGCCCGAGCTCCCCGCGAAGCCCGAGCCCGAGCTCCCCGCGGAGCCCGAGCCCGCGCCGGAGCCCGAGCTCCTTGGGGTGCCGGAGCCCGAGGAGCCCCCG
>JAGQRJ010000132.1 GCA_020425635.1 Planctomycetota bacterium
CGCCGAGCGCCTGCACGACGTGCGCCTCGCCCTCGCCGCGCGGGTAGCCCTCGGCTACGCCACCGCGCGGGCAGGCTACCTCGATCGCGCGCAGGCGACCCTCGAGCAGGCCCGCGACGAGGCCCGGGAGCTCGAGGACCCGCTGTGGGAGGCGCGCGCGCGCATCGGTCTGGCCGACGTGCTCGCCGGGCAAGGCGACCCCGCCGCGGCGCAGCTCGCCCTCGACCCCTTGCGCGAGTATCCGCTGCCCAAGCCGCTCCGCGCGCGGGTCCGCCTCGCGCAGCTCGCCGTCGACTGGGCCGCGGGGGAGCGCGGTCAGATCGGCGAGCAGCTCGAGGCGATCGCCGCGAATGCCCGGGAGCGCGGCTGGGGCGAGCTCGAGCGCGAAGCCCACGCGCGCCTGACCAGCGTGCGGGCCAGCGAGCGCATGGGCTAGGGCGACCAGCCGAACCAAACGAAACGGGCGGCGCTCGCGCGCCGCCCGTTCGCGTGGGTCGTTCGCCTGCCTTAGGGAATGACGAAGGCCTCGCAGGCGCCCACCGCGGTGCCGGTGGTGCCGAGCACGGTGGTCGAGCCGGCGTAGCCGCCGATCACGAGCACGCGGCCGTCGGGCAGCGCCACCACCTGGTGGCTGTTGCGCGGCGACTGCAGCACGTAGGTCTCGGTGACGTTGCCCACGGTGTTGTAGAGCTCGCCCGAGGGCACGTCGCTGACCTGCTGGGTCTGGTAGTCGACCTGGATCCCGCCGACCACGAGCACGTCGCGGCCGATCGGGGCCGCCTTCAGGCGCGCGCGCGGGGTGGTGAGCGAGCCGACCGCGGCGAAGGACGCCGTGGTCAGGTCGTAGCGCTCGACGTCGGCGATCGCGGCGGCGCCGCTGTCGCCGCCGAGCACGAACAGGTCGCCCGAGGCGGCCACCGTCGCGCCGTGGTAGCGGCGGTTCTGGGTCAGCGCGCCGTCCGCGGCGAACAGGCCGGTCGCGGGGTCGAAGGCCTCGCTGTCGGGCGCCATGTAGAGCTGCGGGGTCGGGTTCGCCTGGGTGCCGACGAAGGCCTGGCCGCCGACGTAGAGCACCTTGCCGTTGAGCGCGGTCGCGCTGCCGGCCTGACGGGGAATGACCATGTCTTGCCCGGTCTGGCTGAGCGGCGTGAAGGTGCGCTGGAACGGGTCGTAGAGCTCGGCCACGGGCAGGGTCGAGCCCGCGCCCTGGTTGACCGCGCCGTTGTAGCCGCCGGTGATCAGCACCTGGCCGTTGGGCAGGAGGGTCGCGTAGTGGTCGCTGCGCGCCACCGCGAGTCCGCCCGCCGTGGCGGTGAAGGTGTTGGTCTGCGGGTCGAACAGGTAGGCCGAAGCGAGCTGGCCTTGGATCGCGTTGCCGTTGGCGTCGAAGCTGTCCACGCCGAAGCCGCCCACGATCAAGACCTCACCGCTCGCGAGCTTGGTCGCGGTGTGGTTGAAGCGGACGGTGGCGAAGGCTCCGTTGGGGCCCGCGCCGACCATGAACCCGCCGGGGTTCCCGCCCAGGGCCGGGTCGCTGACCTCGGTCCAGGCGCCGCCGTCGTAGAGCTCGCTCTGGGCGACGTAGTTTTGGTTGTCGGTGAGGCCGCCGACCACGAGCACGCGCCCGTCGTCGAGCAGCGTCGCGGTGTGGAGCCCGCGGGGGGTCACCAGGGGCGCGGCCGGCTTGAAGCCCGCGGTCAGGGCCGAGTCGAGGTCGACGATCCCGGTCACCGTGAGGCCGTTGGCGGCCGTGGTGATCGTGGTCTGCGCGCTGAGCTCCACGCCCGAGGGGCTCCCCGCCATGGGGGCGATCGTGGTCATGGGAATGTAGGTCCCGCTCGAGCGCAGGGTCGGGTCGGCGCCCAGGGTCACGGTGACCTCGTTGGCGCCGGGGCCGGCGACGACGGTCGCGCCCTGGCCGAAGCTGTCACCGGGCACGGGGAGCATGAGCTCCTGGTCCGCCACCGCGGTGGTGATCAGCGCGACGTCGGCGCTGAAGCCGAGGACGAGGGTGTCACCCGCCGAGGCCTGGAAGCTGCCGTCGAGGTCGTTGAGGGTGGCGGTGGTCAGGTTCGCGGCGACCGGCGGGGGCGCGTTGAGCTCCACGAGCACGTCGTAGGCCGGGGTGTCCTGGTTGCCGCCGCTGATCGCGACGTAGAAGGTCGCGCTGGCGGTGGCCATGTAGGTCAGCTTCGAGTTGAGCTTGCCCGCGGCGAAGTCCTCGTCGTCGTTCTCGACCACGAGGTTGCCCTGGTCGTCGTAGAGCTGGAGCACGGTGTTGCCCGCGGTCGCGGTCGAGAGGGTGAAGTCGTCGCCCTGGGTCAGCGCGATCGAGAACCAGTCTTCGTCGCCCGCGACCTCGATCCGGCCCGCGGTGGGCTGGCCGAGGGTCAGCGCGGTGGCGTTCATGGCGTCGTTGCCGTGGTCGTCCGGGGCGGCGCCGCCGCTGATCTGGCGCAGGGCCAGGTCGTAGGTCCCGACCGCGGTCGGGTCGTAGTGCATGACCTCGAGGTAGTAGGTCCCGTCTTGGGTCGGGGTGAAGAAGGCGGCGGTGTTGTCCGGGATCCGCGAGGCGAGGAACACCGGGGCGGCCGGGCTGTCGTCGTTGATGTCCAGCTGGGTGACGCCGTCGGTGTCGTAGAGCACGAGGATCGAGTCCATGCCGCCCTGCAGGTTGTCGGTCATGAACTCGTAGTCCACGCCCGCCTGGAGGTCGACCTTGATCCAGTCGACGTCGCCGCCGACCTCGATGTTGCCCGCGACGATCGAACTCGTCACGGCCGCCGTCGCGGTCGTGAAGTCGTTGCCGTGGTCGTCGACCACCGGGGTCGCGATCTCACCGCGGACCGTGTACTGACCGGTGCCGGCGGCGTCGTAGTGCTCGACGGCGAGGTAGTAGGTCCCGTCTTGGGTCGGGCTGAAGCTCTGGCCGGCCGCGCCCGGGATCCGGGAGGCGAGCTGCATGGGCGCCGCGGCACTGTCGTCGTTGACCTCCAGCACGGTCGTGCCGTCGCTGGCGAACAGGGTCAGGACCGTGTCCATGCCGTTTTGCAGCATGTCGGTCATGAACACGTAGTCGGTGCCGCCGATCAGGTCGAGCTTGAAGTAGTCGATGTCCATGCCGCGCTCGATCTCGCCGTTGGTCGCCTGACCCACGGTCATGGCCGTGGCGCCGGTCCAGTCGTTGGCGTGGTCGTCGGGCGGGAGCGTGACGCCGCCGGCGAGGGCCGGGCGGAGCTCGTAGTCGCCGGTGCCCTGGGGGTCCTGGTGCGCGACGATCAGGTAGTAGGTGCCGTCTTGCGCCGCGGTGTAGTCGATCAGCGAGCTGGGGTCGCCGGCCGCGCGGTCGTCGTTGGTCGCGAGCTGCGTGCGCCCGTCGGTGTCGAGCAGGGTCAGGGTCGTGTCCATGGCCCCGGTGACCGCGGTGGCGAAGGTGTAGTCGAAGCCGGCGCGGAGGTTGACCGCGAAGGCGTCGACGTCACCCGCGACCTCGATCTTGCCCTGGGCCACCGTCGACAACCCGACCTGGGTCGCCCCGGTCGCGCCGTCGGCGTGGTCGTCGTTGGGGTTGTTGGGGTTCGCGGTGCTCACGCCGCCGGTCGAGCCCGAGTTGATCGGGGCCGGGGTGTTGACGCCGCCGCTGGTTCCCGGGCCGCCGGTCGCGGGGCCCATGGGGGTCCCCGACTGGGTCACGGCGCCCGTGGTGGTGGCAGGGTTCTTCTTGGAGCTCTTGTGTCCACCGCATCCGGCGAGCAGCGCGGCAACGCACACGGCTACACCTACGGCCTTGGGCCTCAGCATGACATTCCTCTTCGCAACCGATTGTTGGGGCAGTCCTTCTCCCAAACTGCCGTTGGGCGCCCGATAGCACAGGTCAGGCCAATCTTTTCGCTTCCTTGAACTCTCGCGTAAGCGTCTGTAATGGAAGGGAAAAGGCCAGCGTGACCCGTTGCGTCATTCCCCTTCTCCCAGGGCTTCCCGAGCGGTTTCCCGGAATCGGGTCGTGATGTCGCTCGGATGGCGCACTCGCGAGGACGCCTGCGGCGCAAGGCCTTGGTCTTGGACGAAGTGAGGGCAATGCCTGGATTTATCGAGGCCCTTGCTCCAAGCTGGAGGCTGTGGGACCTGGGGAGTCGAGACCGCGATCGCCGTGGCTCAAGGCCGCTGCCGTGGGTGCAGCAGCGTTGGGGCTGCGCCTCGTTCTGCTCGCGCTGCCCTTCGACTTCGCGGGCCCCGACTCGAGCAGCTACTGGGACATGGCGTCCAGCCTCGCGTCGGGGCAGGGGCTGATCGATCCGCAGGCGACCACGGCTCGCCCCCCGGGCTACCCGGTGTTCCTCGCCGCGTGCTTCCTCGTCGCGGGGGGGCCCTCGGCCGTCGCGGCCAGGGTCGCTCAGGCGGGCCTCGGCGCCCTGTGCGCGCTCTTCGCCTATGGGGCGATCGAGCCCCGCCACGGGTCGCGAGCGGGCTGGCTGGCGGCGGTCGTGGTCGCCCTCGACCCGATCGCCGCAGGCCAGGCGCCGTTCTTGCTGCGCGAGGCGCTGCTCATGGCGCTGGTCACGGGCGTGTGGGTCGCGATCGTGCGCCTCCGCGGGCGGACGCGCCTGCTGACGCTCGGTGTGCTCCTCGGGGGGCTCGTCTTGACCCACCCCCTCTACCTGCTCCTCGGTCCCGCGCTCGCGTGCGCCGACCTCGTCGCGCGAGGGCGGCGCGCCTTCGTCCCTTGGGCCGCGGTGGGTCTGGTCGTGGCGGTCGCCGCGGGAGGGTGGTGCCTGCGCAACGCGCGCGCGACGGGGCGCTTCGCGCTCAACCCCGTGGCGAGCACGGTCCCCGCCCACGAGCTGTGGCTCACGAGTTCGTGCCCCAACCTCTGGCTGAGCGGCGACCCGACGACGGGCTTTCAGGCCCAGGCCTGGGCCGAGGAGCGGGCGCTGCTCGCCGCCCACGGCGTCGAGGGCACGAAGCGCGAGCTCTATCGCCGCGCCCGGGAGAACTGGAGCGAGCACCCCGTGCGCAGCCTGGGGCGCCTCGCGCGGCAGAACGCCTGGTACTGGCTCGAGGTCCCTGGCGCGATCAAGCTGGTCGAGCACCCGCGCCTGCACTGGGTGCGTTGGGGCCTGGTGGCCTTCCTCTGGGTGCGCTTGACCGGGGTCGCGGCCGCCGTGATCTGGGTCTGGCGGCGAGGGTGGGCGCCGCACCGCTTCGAGCTCGCGTTGCTCGCGTTCTTCGCCTTGGCCCCGGCCCTGCTCTATCCGATTCCGCGCTACTTGGCGCCCGCGTGCCCGCTGCTCGACGGCCTGGCGGCGATCGCGATCGCGCGCTCGCGGGGGTGGTGGACGTGAGCCCGCGGCAGACCTTCGCGATCAGCTTTCGCTGCGCGATCCTCGTGTTCTTGCTCATGCTCGCGCTGCGCGAAGGCTCCGAGGGAGACTCCGTCAGCGCGGTCTCGCCCCTGCTGACCTACGCCCCGAGCCTGCTGTTCATGCTCGTGGTGATCTTCGTGATCGAGGCCCGGCAGACCATGCGCGCGTGGACCGGGGTGGCCTGGGCGGGCGTCTACGCCGGGGCGGCCCTGGCGCTGCTCGCCTCGCCGCTGGTCTACGAGCCGGGGGAGCTGACCTTCTTCCTCTTTGGCTTCTCGGTGGCGACGGCCCGCGATTGGTGGGGGGGGATCCTGATCGGGCTCATGGGCAGCGGCGGATACCTCCTCGTCGCGCGCTACGGAATGTGGGCCTACCCCCTGAGCGACCCCCAGATCCTCGCCCGCGCCGGGGTCCTGCTCGCCACCCCGACCTTCACCGGGCACCTCTCGCGGCTCGCCGACCGGGAGCGCGAGGAGCGCGCGGAGCAGACCGCCGAGCTGCGCGCCGAGCTGGGGACCCTCGGTCACCACCTGCGGCGAGTGCTCGACTCGGTGAGCAGCGGCGTGCTCGTGGTCGAGACCCTCTCGGGGACGGTGACGACCTACAACTCGGCCGCCGAGCGAATCCTCGGGGTCGCCGCCCACCGCGTGCTGGGGCGTGAGGCCGCCGGGATCGAGGGTTTACAGGCCTTTCTCACCGCGGTGCTGCCCTCCGTCGAGGGGTCGGCCCGGGAGCTCGAGCGCGCGGACTTCGCCTTCACCCGGGCGAGCGACGGCGCCCAGCTGCGGATCGGGTATGGGGTCAGCCCGCTCGAGGACCTCGGGGGCCGCCGCCTCGGCTGGATCGTCGTGTTCCAGGACGTGACCTTGATCCGGGACTACGAGGCGCGCATGACCCGGCAAGAGCAGCTGGCCGCGGTTGGGCGCTTGGTGTCGGGGATCGCCCACGAGTTCGGCAACCTCCTCGGGGGGGCGCGCGGTCACGCCGAGCTCGCGCTCAGCGGCGACCTCGCCGAAAAGGACGAGGCGCTCGAGGTGATCCGCGGATCGCTGACCCGCGCGCTCGAGACCGTGGAGCACCTGCTGCGCTTTGCCCGCGGGACCCCGGTGCACGCGCTGCCGGGGGTCGACCTGGCCCAGGTGATCGACCAGGCGCTCTTGCTGCTCAAGCCGACCCTGGCTTCGGCCCCGGTCGAGGTCCAGCGGGAGATCGAGTCGGTGAGCGTGACCGCCGACGCCGGTCAGCTGGAGCAGGTCGTGGTCAACCTCTTGATCAACGCCGTCCACGCGTGCCAAGAGCGTCCTGAGCCGGTCGTGCGTGTCTCCCTCCGCCCGGACGGGGACGGGGCCTTATTGTGTGTGGAGGACAACGGCCCCGGGGTCCCCTTCGCGGAGAAGGAGCGGATCTTCCAGCCGTTCTTCACCACCAAGGGGGCCCTGGGCGGAAGCGCCACCCCTGGCACGGGACTTGGGCTCTCCACCAGCCTCGGCGTCGTCCAGGCTCACGGGGGCACCTTGGACGTCTCCGAGAGCGCAAGTCTTGGTGGGGCAAAGTTCTCCCTCCGGCTGCCGTCAACATCGAGTGATCCCGATCTTGCTTAAGTGCTGATCCTGAGGTTCCGTCAACCTTCGTTGACGCAGCGCTTGATCACAGCACCGTCTACTCAGGTTGATAGCAGGTGAGCGCGTCCGTCGGTAAGTCGTTTCAAATTGGAGAACCGCGCGTCGACGCTCGATTGGCATGAGTGGTGCTCTGTTGCTCCTCGACAGGGAACGGAGGCCACATGAACACCACCAAGCTGATCTCGATTCAAAGCGTCGTCGCCACCACGGGACTTTCGGTCCTGGCTGCGGGCACGGTCCTCTTGAGCACCACGATCGCGATCGCGAGCCCGGGATCGAACACCCCCCCGAGCAACCTGCCCCAGATCAGCACCAACGACCTGGACCTGCCGGTCATGCGTCCGGTCTACGGCAAGCCCGCCGTCAACACCCCCGACGACCGCTTCGACATTCAGCTCGGCGACGTGCCTGGCGGGACCCCGCCCTGGCCGGCCCCCCTCGAGACCCCGGGCGAGACCACCCCGCCCCCGGCCGAGGGCATGCCCCCGGTGTTCTTCGGTGAGGAGATCCCCTTCACCAACCCCAGCGTGATCTACGTGATCGACGACTCGGGCAGCATGACCATGTCGACCGACCCCTTCGTGGGCGTCGACGGCACCGTGCAGAACGGCAGCCGCCTCGACCGCGCCAAGGCCGAGCTCGCGCGCTCGATCAACGCGCTCCCCGAGACCTTCCAGTTCAACGTCGTGTTCTACGACGAGTGCGCCTTCTCCTGCTGGGACAGCAAGCAGCGGGCGACCGCCGACAACAAGGCCGCGGCCCTCGGCTGGGTCAGCGCGATTCAGCCCGACGGCTGGACGAACACCGGCCTCGCGGTGGCGACCGCCCTCGCCGACAAGGGCAACACCACCGTCGTCCTGCTCTCCGACGGCGCCCCGAACTTCCTCGACTGCACCCTGAGCTACGCCGCCACCGCCGACGAGCACCGTCAGCTGATCAGCAGCACCAACACCCAGGGCGCCCGGATCAACTGCTTCGGGATCGGGATCTCCTCGGACCCCAGCGCTCGGAGCTTCATGCAGCAAGTCGCCGCCGACTCGGGCGGCAGCTACACGGACGTCAACTAGTCTGCAGGGGGGGACCCCCCGAGGTCCCCTGAGCTGCCGGGAACAACTCACATGAGGAGGCGTCGCGTTGGCGCCTCCGAAACGTCTCCCTGAAAAACGACCTGTCTGGTGCGCGCCCCACTCCGTGGGGCGCGCGCTGTTTGGTTCGGGCGGGATTGGCGATCTGGGCGAGTTCGTGGTGCGATCGCGCGCATGAAGCTGCACCTGGTCGACGCTACCTACGAGCTGTTCCGCGCCTACTTCGCCATGCCTTCCATGCGCGCGCCCGACGGGCGCGAGGTCGGCGCGGTCTACGGGCTGCTCTCGAGCATGCTGAAGCTGCTGCGCGAGGACGACGTGACCCACGTCGGTTGCGCCACCGACCACACGGTCACCTCGTTTCGCAACGCCTTGTTCGAGGGCTACAAGACCGGTGAGGGGCTGGAGGAGGAGCTGGCGAGCCAGTTCCCCCTGGCCGAGGAGGGTCTGCGCGCCCTGGGGGTCGTGGTGTGGCCCATGGTCGAGTTCGAGGCCGACGACGCGCTGGCGGCGGCCGCCGCCAAGTGGGGCGCGGACCCGCGGGTCGAGCAGGTCGTGATCGCGACCCCCGACAAGGACCTCGCCCAATGCGTGCGCGGCTCGCGGGTCGTGCTCTGGGACCGGCGACGTGAGCTCGTCTACGACGAGGCCGGGGTGCTGGAGAAGTGGGGGGTCCCCCCCGAGTCGATCGCCGACCTCCTCGCGCTCATGGGCGACGCCGCCGACGGCTTCCCCGGGCTCAAGGGCTGGGGGGCCAAGTCCTCGGCCACCGCGCTCAGCCATTACAAGGCGCTGGAGCGGATCCCCGACGACCCCTCCGCCTGGGAGGTCAAGGTCCGCGGGGCCAAGAAGCTCGCGGAGACCCTCGCCGCGCAGCGGGAGGAGGCCAAGCTCTACAAGACCCTGGCGACCCTGCGCACCGACGTGCCGCTCGCCGAGGGCCTCGAGGACCTGGAGTGGAAGGGCACGCCCTGCGGGGCGTTCAAGGCCTTCTGCGCCAAGCAGGGCTACGACCGCCTCGCGGACCGTCCCCACGTCTGGCTGCAGTAGGCGAGCGGACTAGCCCGCAAATCTCACCACGAAGTGGTGAGTTTGCGGGGTAGCCGCCTGCGAAGCAGGCGGGCTGCGCCGGAGCGAGTCGGCGGCTCTGCCGCCGCGAGCGAGGCGCAAGCGACAGTGTGTACC
>JAGQRJ010000133.1 GCA_020425635.1 Planctomycetota bacterium
AAGGCGGCCTGCAGTCGGTGCGCGTGGTCGCCCGTGGGTTCGAGGTCCAGCTCGAAGACAAGCAGGCCCGGGTGCGCTGGCCCTGGAAGTTCCTCGCCTTCGAAGACGGGCCCTACCCCCGCGCCACTCGCGTCGAGCGCGACGGCACCCTGGTCGTCGACCCCTTCTTCTCGGCGATCCCCTCGGCCCGCGAGACCGAGCTGCGCAGGCTGCGCGACATGGTCAAGGAGCTGATCGAGACCGCGCTCCGAGCAGACGAGCGTTGAGCCAACGGCAGATCGCGCGGACGCGCTGTGTACCCGTAGCCCGGCTCGGCCCCGCAGACCGGGAGGCCATGTTCGCGCTCATGGCCCGCTACTACAGCGGTGTGACCCGCGAGGCCTTCCTCCGCGACCTCGACGAGAAGCAGCACGTGATCCGCATGCTCGACGGAGAGGGCGAGCTCGCCGGGTTCAGCACGATCCAGGTCCTCCACACGACCTACGAGGGGCGCAAGGTCGTCACCGTGTTCAGCGGCGACACGGTGATCGACGAGCGCTGCTGGGGGCAGAAGAAGCTGCAGCGCACCTTCACCGCCTTCCTGCTCCGGGTCCGGCTGCGCTACCCGCTCCGCAAGGTCTACTGGTTCCTGATCTCCAAGGGCTACAAGACCTACCTGCTCATGCGCAACAACCTGCTCATGTTCCCCAACCATCAGGGGCGGACCCCCGCCGGCGCCCAGGCGGCCCTGCACCACGTCGCGACCCTGAAGTACCCCGAGGCCTACGACCCCCAGCGCGGCGTGATCGCGAGCTGCGGCGCCGCGGTCAAGGACGACGCCGCCGACCTCTCGCCCCGCGACCTCGAGCACCCGGACATTCGCTTCTTCTGCGCGCAGAACCCGGGCTGGAAGCGGGGCGACGAGCTCTGCTGCCTGGCCGACGTGCAGCTCTATCGCCTGCTGCTCAGCGCGCTCAAGTATTCCCTGATCTACCCGCTCCTCGCGCTGTTCGGGCGGGGTCCGCGCCGGCGGGGGGCACGGGCTCAGGCGGTGGTAGGATCCCGCGACGGAGGAACTCCATGAAACGCTCTCTGTGGCTGCTCTCGCTCGCGCTGGCCGCGTGCTGCCGTGGCGGCTGGGAACTCAACGAGCAGGCGCGGGCGGTGGTCAGCGCGGTCTCGACCAAGGACCCCGACGTCGAGCTCGACTACACCTGCTCCCTCGAGGACGAGGTCGTGGCGCAGCTCGATCGCGCCTGCGTGATCCTCGACGCGCGCCAGGCCAAGCTGATCGAGCTCAACGACCGCCACGCGGTGGCGCTCACCGACGAAGAGCGCGCGCGGCTCTCCGACGTGCGTGACGCCGCGATCGACGTGCTCTACGCCGAGCTCAACCAGCTCGACCGCTTCGCGGAGCACCTCGCCAGCCCCGCCCCGAGCATGACGCCCCTCGCGGTCTACCGCGTGCAGGCCGCCGAAGGGCAGACCGCGCCGGTCGACAGCTCCGCCATGAACGTGGTCTTCGACCACGTGACGATCGCCGGCCCCCGCGACCAGCCCGCCGGGATCGTGCTCCGCGGCGCCTCGAACGCGGTCGTGGTCCGGACCCTGGTCGACGACATGCAGCGCCAGGCGCTCGAGGACGGGATCCTGACCCCCGAGTTCCGCGACGCGCTCGGCCTCGCTCAGTAAGCCCGCCCGTGGACTCGGAGGAGCCCGTCCTCTGGATCTACCCCGGCGGTGAGCAGGTCCCCTCGATCTCTCCCCCCTGCGCCAAGGTCGTGCTGGCGCTCGCCTACAGCGGGCTCCCGCACTCGATCGAGAAGGTCTTCGGCTCGGCGAAGCGGATCAGCCCCACGGGCCGCCTCCCCGTGCTCGCCTTCGGCGAGGAGCGGATCACCGACTCGGTGGCGATCCTCGACCGCCTCGAGCAGCTCGCGCTCCCCCGCCCGATCGGCCCCGCCGAGCCCAAGGCCCGGGCCCACGACCGGCTGTGGGAGCACTACGTCAACGACACGATCTATTGGCAGGGGCTCTACATGCGCTGGTGCGTCCCCGAGAACCACCGCCGGCTCATGAACCTGGTCCTCGGCGAGCGGCTCTCCCTGCGCAAGCTGATCGGGCGCACCTTGATCACCCGCGAGGTCCTGCGCCGCGCGCGCGGCCAGGGGATCGGGCTCAAGTCCGCAGACCAGGTCCGCGCCCAGCTCGTGCGCAGCCTGGAGCTGATCGAGGCCGCGCTCCCCGCCGCCGGCTTCCTCGCCGGCGAGGCCCCCGGCCGCGGCGACTTCGCGGTGGCCGCGGTCACCTGCCAGAGCAACTTCCGCGGCCTGACCCCCGACATGGGCGAGGCCGTCGCCGCGCGCCCGAAGATCATGGCCCACGTGCGCGCCGTGTTCGCGGCCTGCGAGTTGCCCTGCCCCGTGTAGCGACGCGTCCGAGTCCGACGCCGACGCCGACACCGAGTCCGACGCCGAGTCCGAGTCCGACACCGAGGCCGACTCCGACACCGAGGCCGAGTCCGAGTCCGAGTCCGAGACCGACACCGACACCGACGCCGACACCGAATCCGAATCCGAATCCGAACCCGAATACGAACCCGAATCCGAATCCGAATCCGATCCTGAACCCTCAGGCCACCAAGCCGTAGGGGCGGAGCTTGCCTCCGCCCGCCGTCCCGCTCACCCGCGTCGCCTTTTTCGCGACGCCGAGACCGAGACCGACGCCGAGACCGAGACCGACGCCAACGCCTGCGCCTGCGGCCCGTTGGGGGTGAGCCCTCGCAGCTTTGCTGCGAGGGCGAGGGGGCCTCGGAGAGGCCCCCTGAAACCAAGAGGCCCCCTGAAGGGCCCGCTCAGGCCTGCTGCTGCTCGACGAGGCGGTAGCGGGCGCCCTTGCGCTTGCCGAGGCGCTCGAGGACGCCCTGCTTGACCAGGTCCGCGAGGTCGCGCAGCCCGGTGCGCTCGGAGACGTCGACCAGCCCGCAATAGTCGCGGTTGGTGAGGGTCCGCCCGCTGGCGAAGACCTCCAGGGCCTGGCGCTGGCGATGGTTGAGCCGCGCGCCCTGGAAGTCGAACTCCTTGCGGTAGGCGGGGGTCGGGCGCGCGCTGGTTTCGGGGGCGTGGGTCGGGACCTCGAGCAAGAGCTGCTCGGGGGTCAACTCGTCGCCGACCGAGAGCACGCAGGCGCGGGCGAGGGCGTTGCGCAGCTCGCGCACGTTGCCGGGCAGCGGGTGGCGCATGAGGTGCTCGAGCGCGGTGGGGGTCAGGCGCTTGGGCTCCTCGCCGCGCTCGCGGGCGAGGCCCTCGAGGAAGTGGGCGACGAGGGCGGGAATGTCCGCGCGCCGCTCGCGCAGCGGCGGGAGCTCGATCCGCAGCACGTTGAGGCGGTAGTAGAGGTCTTCGCGGAAGGAGCCGTTCGCGACCCCGTCGCGCAGGTCGCGGTGGCTGGCGCTGATCACGCGCACGTCGACCTTGACCAGCCGCCGCCCGCCGACGGGCCGCAGCTCGCCGGTCTCGAGCACGCGCAGGAGCTTGGCCTGCATGTCGAGGGACATGTCGGCCACCTCGTCCATGAACAGGGTGCCCTGGTGCGCGAGCTCGAACAGCCCGGGGCGGTCGCGGTCGGCGCCGGTGTAGGCGCCCTTGATCACACCGAAGAGCTCGCTCTCGAGCAGGGAGTCGGTGAGCGCCGAGCAGTTGAGCGCGACGAAGGGGCCGCTGCGGCGGTCGCTGGCGCGGTGCAGGGCCTTGGCGACGAGCTCTTTGCCGGTGCCGCTCTCGCCGTGGATCGTGACCGGGGCCGAGGTCGGGCCGTAGCGCTCGATCAGCCGCAGCACGGCGCGGATCCCTGGGCTCGTGCCCACCAGCCGGACCTCGGTGTCGGGCGCCAGCTCGTGGGCGGTCTCGCGCGCGGCGCTCGCGCGGCGGACCCGCGCCCGGTCGCGGGCCGAGTCGTCGAGCAGCGCGCGCAAGGGCTCGGCGACCCCTGCCGCGAGCCCGAACATGGCGTCGCGCACCTCGCGCGAGAACGCCGAGGCCCGCCGGGGGTGGTCGAGGTAGAGGACGCCCAGGACCTGCGAGCGCGCGGCCAGGGGGATCGCGAGCAGGCTCTTGGCGCCGAGGTCGGCGGCGCGGGTGTCGTCGTCGGCGTCGGGGACGTCCCAGGGGTCGGCCACCCGGGCCGAGACCCCGCGGTGCGCGGTGAGGTCTTCGATCCCGTGGCTGACCTGGATCTCGAACTCGCCGCCCGCGGCGAAGGCGACCCAGCCCCGGGGCGCCGCGCTCTGCTCGCGCGCGACGTCGAGCAAGGCCTGGGCGAAGCGCTCGGGCTCGAGGGCGCGACGCACGACCTCGTGCACCGTCCCCGAGCTCGTCGAGCGCGCGGGGATGAGGGCGCCGATCCCGGGGCCCGGCCCGGGCGCCACCGCCGCCTCGAGCCCGGTGACCAGG
>JAGQRJ010000134.1 GCA_020425635.1 Planctomycetota bacterium
ATCAGCGCGCTCGCGCCCGCCCCAAGGAGCGCGACCCCTGCGGAGGCCGGGAGGGAGAGCGCGCCCCCGCCCCACCCCTCGACCGCGGCGTCGACCGCGTGCGCGGCCACGATCCCGCACGGCGCCGCGATCGCGAGCAGCTCCAGGCCGCGCAGCGGACGCGAGAAGCGAGGCATGCACAGCCCGACCCCGACCAGGCCTGCCAGCGGTGGGCCGATCAGCGCCCAGTAGCGCAGGGGACGGCCCGCGAAGGGGAGGCTCGCGAGGTAGAAGCCGGCCAGCCAGCCGGCGAGGAGCGCGAGGGTCTCGCGGGCGTGGGGAGAGAGCCGCGGCCAGCGCTCGACCGAGACCAGCCAGCCCCAGGCGGCGGCCACGAGGGGCAGCAGGGCGAGGCGGGCGAACCCGGATCCGTGCTCGCTCGGGTCGCCCCCCACCCGCAGCAGGTCCGCGGCGAGGCGCAGCGGGTCGAGGCTGAAGCCGTGGAGCTCGAGGCGGTAGGCGAAGTGGTCGATCGCGGGCAGGGCGCGCAAGGCCGGCAACGCCAGGCTGGCGCCCAGCCCTGCCACCAGCAGCGCGGCGCCCGCGGCGAGCCAGCGCCCCGGGCGGGCGCTGCGCACCACGTGGGCCGCGAACAGCCCGCCGGCGAGGGCGGCCAGGGGCGGGCGCAGGCTCCAGCAGCCGAGGAGCACGAGCGCCCAGGCGCCCAGCTCGCAGCCTGCGCGCCGGAGGGCAGGCTGCCCTTGACCCAGGCGCCACAGCGCCGCGCAGGCCAGCAGGTAGAGCGCGGCGGGCCCGTAGATCAGCGCGCTGCGCCCGAGGAGCACGCTGGGGTAGAGCACCGCGAGCGCCGCGGCGCCGGCGAGGGCGACGTCGCCGCCCAGCGGCCGGAGGAAGCGCCACAGCGCGAGCACCGTCGCCAGGGAGCAGAGCGCGCCGAGGGCGTGCGCGGCCGCGGGCCCGGCGCCCCACAGCCGAAACCAGGTCGTCGCGAGGGAGGTCCAGAGCGGGACGTCCCAGGGGGTCGCCTCCGGCTCGAGGGCGACCCCCTCGACGCGGCGGGCCGCGGTCTCGACGTACCAGGCCGCGTCTTCGACGGGGGCGTAGGTCAGGCCGGGCTCGAGCGGCAGGTCGGCGCCCAGCGCGCCCAGGCGCAGCCAGCCGCCGAGGGCGAGGATCGCCCCCAGGGCGAGCAGCCTGCGGGTCTGCGCGGGCCCGCTCACCGCGCCCCGACGCCGCGCCACACCGCGAGCGGGGTCCGCGCCAGCAGCCACAGGTCGAACAGGAACGACCGGCGGCGAATGTAGTAGACGTCGAGGCGGATCCGCTCGTCGAGGTCTTCGACCCCGCGCGCCTCGAGCTGCTGCAGCCCGGTCAGCCCCGGCTTGGCCTTGAGCCGCCGGCGCTGGTGGGCGTCGTAGCGCTGCACGACGACCTCCCACTCGGGGCGCGGGCCGACGAGGCTCATGTCGCCCTTGACCACGTTCCACAGCTGCGGGAGCTCGTCGAGGCTCCAGGCCCGGAGCCGCTTCCCGAGGGGGGTCACCCGCGGGTCGTCCTCCAGCTTATAGACCGGCTCGGCGAGGTCGTCGAGGGTCACGAGCTCGCGCAGCTTGGCCTCCGCGTCGGTGACCATGGTGCGCAGCTTCCACATGGCGAAGGGCTTGCCCTGCTCGCCGACCCGGGTGTGCACGAAGAACCCCGGGCCCGGGCTCTCGCGGCGAATGCGCCAGGCGAGGAAGGCCAGCAGGGGCGCCGCGAGCACGAGCAGCGCGCCGCCCACGAGCAGGTCGAAGGCGCGCTTCAGCGCGCGGCTCAAGAGCTCGAAGCGGCGCTCGTGGATCGAAATGAACGCGACGCCGTAGACCTCGTCGAGGTCGTCGGGCACGACGAACAGGTCGTAGAGCAGGGGCACGACCCGCGCGGCGACGCCCCGGCGCTCGCACACCTCGAGCACCTCGAGCAGCGCGAGCCGGGGGATCCCGTCGGTGAGCAGCACCTCGCGCACGTCGCCGAGGGCGGCCTCGACCGCGGCCGCGAGCTCGGGGGTCTCCTCCACCGCGAGCCGGGTGCGCACGTCCACGCCGAACACGCGGCGGTTGGCGAGGCGCGCCTCGAGGTCGGCGATCCGCTGGGCCGAGCCCGCGAGGAGCACGGGGAGCAGCCGCGCTCCCCGGGCGTAGGCCCGGCGCCTGCGCCCGAGGAGCGCCAGGCGCGGGATCGGGAGCACGAGCGCGCACAGCCCCCAGCCGAGCAGGGTCACCGTGCGCGAGTAGGAGACGTCGCGGTAGAAGAAGCTCGCCGCGAGGACGAGGAGCGAGGCGAGGGTCACCGCGCGCCAGGTCTCCTCGACCACGTCGTGCCCGCGGGCGGCGATCCGCTCGTAGAGCCGCGCGTAGTGCAGGACCACGTGGAACACGACCAGGGCCACGACCAGCGCCTGGGCGTAGCGCCCCAGCGGCGCGGGCGGGATCTGGGTCACCGCGCCGACCTCGTAGGCGAACCGCAAGACGTAGGCCAGGGTCAAGGCCCCCGCCACGAGGAGCGCGTCCATGAGTACGAGCAGCGCGCGCTCGCCCCGGCTGGCGGTGATCACGCCGTCGCCTCCGGCAGCACGCCGCCGCGCAGCTCTGCGAGCAGGCCCGCGCACACCCCCCAGCCGAGGGCCAGCCCGCGGACGAGGCAGAAGGCGGGGGTCAGCACGCCGACTGCCGGGTCCGCGCGCAGCGCGTGGAGCGTGAGCGGCAGGCAGCTCAGCGCGAACAGCGCCGCGGGGAGCGCCGCGGTCGCCAGGGCCCAGGGGGGGGCGCCGAGGGCGGCCAGGGCGCCGAGCGCGAGCGACGCGATCAAGGCCAAGGGGGCGAGCAGCAGCTGCAGCTTGAGCGTCAGCGGGGTGTGCGCGTCGTCGACGGCCTTGCCGGGGTGCCGCCGCAAGGTGGCGACCTTGAAGCGGCCGATCTTGGCCTTCTTGCGCGCGTAGCCCCACAGCGTGTCGGCGTGGCGGTGCACGACGCGGGCCTGCGGGGCGAACACGAGCCGCGCGCCCGTGGCCACGATCCGGAAGCTCAGCTCCTGGTCCTCCGTCGAGGGCAGGCGATAGCGCTCGTCGAAGCCGCCGACGGCGTCGAACACGGGCTTGCGGTAGGCGCAGGCGTAAGTGTCGACGAAGTCGATGAACGCGCGCTTGGCCATGCGGCGATAGCGCTCCTCATACTCCTGCTGCACGAAGCGCGCGGTCAGCGAGCGCTGCTCGGTGAGGTAGGCGCCCTTGACGCCGGCGATCGCGGGGTCGGCCAGGGGCGCGAGCAGGGCCTCGACGAAGCCCGGGGTCGGCCGGCAGTCGGCGTCGGTGAACACGAGCACGTCGGCGCGGGCGCGGGCGCAGCCGAGGTTCCGCGCGCGCGCCGGGCCCTCGCCCGCGGCGCGCACGACCTCGGCGCCAGCGCGCTCGGCGACCGCGCCGGTGGCGTCGCGGGAGCCGTCGTCGACCACGATCACCTGCAGGGCGCAGGCGGCGAGGGCCAGCCCTGCGAGGGTGTCGCCGACGGAGTCCTCCGCGTCCCGGGCCGGGATCACCACGCTGGCGACCGGTGCCGGGCCGTCGGTCACGCAGGCTGGGCGGTCGTCGGGGCGTGCCGCGACGCGCCCCCGTCGCGGTCGACGAGGTAGCGCGCGAAGGTCACCAGCGACTTGGCGGTGCGCGTGGCCTCGTAGGGGTCGGTCACCACCTGCTTGGCCTTCTGCAGCATGTAGGTCGGGCGCAGGTAGTACTCGCGCCGCGCGCGATCGCAGAACTCGCGCAGGCTCTCCGAGGGCAGGTTCGGGCGCTCGACCACGCTGCGGTGGAGGCCCTCGGGGGTCAGCCAGCGCTCGTAGTCCTGGGTCTCGAGCAGGTTCTCGCGCTCGGCCCAGGCGTAGGCCTCGGTGCCGGGGTAGACCATGAGCGGGAAGAACTGCGCGGTGTCCGGGTTCAGCCGCTTGGCGAAGCTCAGGGTGCGCTCGAGGCTCTGGTGCGTCTCGCCGGGGTTGCCGACCATGAAGCAGCCGTGCACGAGCACGTCGGCCTTCTTGGTGTCGACGAAGAAGCGCTCGATCTGCTCGACGCGGATCTGCTTCTTGACGTTGTCGAGGATCTCCTGGTCTGCGCTCTCGACGCCGACGCAGAGCAGACGCAGCCCGGCCTTGCGCAGCAGGGTCAAGGTCTCGAGGTCGACGTCGCAGCGCGCGTTGGCCGTCCAGCGCAGCTTGACCCGGCGGCGGATCATCTCCTCCGCGAAGCGCGCGCAGCGCTTGCGGTCGACGGTCAGGGTGTCGTCCTCGATGAACACCTCGCGCACGCCCGGGAACTCGCGCTCGATGAACTTGAACTCGTCGACGATCGCCTCGACCGGGCGGCGGCGGTAGCCGTGGCCGGTCAGGGTCTGCGGAAACAGGCAGTAGGTGCACTTGTAGGGGCAGCCGCGCCCCGTGACGATCGTGACCACCGGGTGGCGCGTGATCGCGTAGAAGTAGCGCTTCCAGTGGTCCTTGAAGAAGCGCGCGTAGAGCCGCGCGACGTGGGGCAGCTCGGAGATATCCGCCTGGTCGGGGCGGTCTGGTTCGGTGACCAGCTCGCCGTCGGCGCGGCGCCAGGTGAGGCCGAGGATCCCCGCGGGCTCACCGCCGCCGCCCTCGAGGTGCTGCACCAGCGCGAGCAGCGTCCAGTCGTATTCCCGCCGGGTGACCGCGTCGACGTGGGGCGCGGCCTGCAGCGTCTCCAGCGGGCGGGCGGAGGTGTGGGTGCCCACGAGCACGGTGTAGGCGCCCGTGGCCGCCTTCAGCTCTTCGGCGACCGCGATGTCGTTGACGATCGAGGGGGTCGAGGTCGAGACCACGACCACGTGCGGCTTGAAGGCCTCGGCCCGGCGCATGACCTCGCGGCGGTCGATGTCCTCTCCGGGGGCGTCGACGAGCTGGATCTCGAAGCCGTGGTTGTCGAGCAGCCCGGCGGCGTAGGTCAGCCAGATCGGGTAGTAGAGCGTGCGGCTCTTCGTCACCGCCGGAGACCGCTGATGGCGGCTGTAGTTGCGGTGGAAGGGTGCGTTGAGCAGGAAGATTCGCATGCGTGCCTTAGGTCCAGAGGGACAGGCTACTCACCCAGCGCAGAGCCGTCCAACGCCGTCACACGCTGGCGAGTCGATTGCGGCGGGAATTCTTCGTTCCTCCATGCCTTGCGGGGCCCTCCCACGCAGCGTTAGGATCCCTGCCACGGAGAGGTGCCGGAGCGGTCGAACGGGCTGGTTTCGAAAACCAGTGAGGAGGTAACTCTTCCGGGGGTTCGAATCCCCCCTTCTCCGAATCAGAGCCGGGCGCCCTTTGGGCGCCCGCGCTCATGTACGGGCCTCAGAAGATCGAGAGCCCCGTGGCCTGGGCGAGCAGCTCGAGGGCCTTCGCGCCGGCGATCGAGTTGCCCACGCGGTCGAGGCCTGGAGACCAGGCGCAGGCGGCGAAGCCCTGGGGCATGACCGCGAGCAGGCCGCCGCCGACCCCGCTCTTGGTGGGCAGGCCCACGCGGAACGCGAAGTCTCCGGCCGCGTCGTAGGTGCCGCAGGTGAGCATGAGCGCGTTGACGTACTTGGTCCACTCGGCGGGCAGGAGCTGCTCGTCGGTGTAGGGCGAGCGCCCGCGGTTGGCGAGGAACAGCGAGGCCCGGGCCAGGTCGGCGCAGCTCATGGAGATCGAGCAGTGGTGGAAGTAGGCGTCGAGGACTTCGTCGACGTCGTTGCGCAGGCGGCCGAAGCTCTTCATGAAGTGCGCGACCGCGCGGTTGCGGTGCCCGGTCTCGCGCTCGGACTGGGCCACGGCGCCGTCGAAGCGCGCGGCCTCGTCGCCCGCGGCGCGGTGGATCAGGTCGAGCACGGCCTGGGCGGCGTCGGGGACGTGGCTGCGGATCACGTCGGTGACCACGAGCGCGCCGGCGTTGATGAACGGGTTGCGGGGGACCCCGGCCTCGTGCTCGAGCTGGACCAGCGAGTTGAAGGGGTCTCCCGAGGGCTCGCGCCCGACCCGCTCCCAGAGCGTGGGCCCCACGAGCTGCAGGGCGAGGGTCAGCGAGAACAGCTTGGAAATGCTCTGGATCGAGAACGCCTCCTCGGCCTCTCCGGCGGTGTAGACCCGGCCGTCGAGGGTCGCCACGGCGAGCCCCCAGCGGTCGAGGGGCGCCTTGGCGAGCTCCGGAATGTAGTCCGCGACCGCGCCCTGGCCGACGTAGGGCCGCACCTGGGCCTGGATCTCGGCCAGGATCGCGGGGTAGTCGGGCTCGTCTCCCAGCTTCACTCGCTCCAGCTCCCTCGCGGCCCAGGGTCGCTCACCCCGCGGGCGCAGCGGGTGTTATCCCCCTCGGGCCGCGGCGCCACAACCCCGCGCGCGGCCTCGGCCGCGAGCGCCGGCACGGAGCGCCGAGTAGACTGCGAGCATGGGAGCGCCAGAGGTGCGGCGGATCGCCGTGGTGGGGATCGACGGAGGGGGCAAGAGCACCCTCGTGCGCCGCTTCCTCGCCAGCGCGCCGACCACCCGGACCCAGGTCCTGACCTGCCCGCTGTATCACGAGACGCCCAACGCCCCGCTGGGCGAGCTCTCGCGGCACCTGGAGCGCCTCTCGCACGCCGCCGACCGCATGGGGAGCGTGCCGCTCAAGGCCGCGGCGCTCTACCTGCAAATGTCGCTCTACGGCCTGGTCGAGGGCTGCCTCGTCGACGCGTTTCGCCCCCAGGTCTTGCTCAGCGAGCGCCACGCGGTGGTCGGGACCCTGGCCTACGCCACGCTCTACGCGCCCTGGCTGAGCCAGGCGCCCCAGGCGCCGAGCGACCCAGGCCAGGTCCGGGCGCTGCTCGCCCAGGCCCTGGGCGAGGAGGGCCTGGCCCAGGTCGCCGGCTTCGTCGAGGCCGAGGGCCAGCGCCTGGGCAAGGACTGGGACCTCGGCAGCATGGGGCTCTCGGTCGCGCGCGACCTGGCGCAGCCCTGGACGGGTCGGGTCGCCGCGCTCTGCCGCGCCTACCGCACGGACCTCCCCGACGTGGTCGCGATCCTCGACCTCCCGGGCGAGGTGGCGCGGGCGCGGATCTCCGGGCGCCAGGCGGGCGACGCCCCCGAGGAAATGCACGAGCGAACCGAGCTGCTCGAGACCCTGCGGCAGGCCTACCTCGAGGTCGGACGCAGGCTCGCCCAGCAGCACCACGTGCGGGTGCACGTGATCGACGCCACCGGCGACGAGGCGAGCCTCGACGAGGCCGTGCAGGCGCTGCATGCTGACTGACCCCGGCGCCCCGCAGCAGCTCAAGCACCGTTGGAGCCTCGAGGGGAACTACCTCTACGGGTTGACCCTGCGCCGCTGGCTGCGGCTCCTGCGCGAGAACGGGTTCCGCGTCTCGCCCGCCTACTGGCACCGCGCGGCCTTCATGACCGTGCTCTCGGCGTTCAACTCCTGGGAGTCGTGGCGCGAGGACGTCGAGTTCGGCGCGCGGGTCGCCGAGGCCGAGCTCGCGGGCCCACCCCTGTTCGTGCTCGGGCACTTCCGCTCGGGGACGACCCACCTGCACAACCTCCTCGCCAAGGACCCGCAGTTCGGCACGCCCAGCACCTATCAGGCCTGCGCGCCGTTCACCTTCCTGCGCACCGAGGAGAAGGCGACCCGCCGCTACGGCTGGATGCTCCCCGAGCGGCGGACCTCGGACAACGTCGCGGTGAGCTTCGAGGAGCCCCAGGAAGACGAGCTCGCGCTCTCGCAGCTCTGCGGCGTGTCGCCCTACCTCGGCATGTCGTTCCCCGAGCGTGCGCCCCACTACGAGCGCTTCTTCACCTTCGCCGACGCCAACCGCCGCGACGTGGAGGCCTGGGAGCACACCCTGCTCGAGTTCATGCGCAAGCTCACCGTGCGCCACCGCAAGCCCTTGATCCTCAAGTCGCCGACCCACACCGCGCGCGTGGCGCGCCTCGTGGAGCTCTTCCCCGAGGCGAAGTTCGTCCACATTCGGCGCAACCCGTACGACGTGTTCCGCTCGAGCGTGAAGTTCTTCGACACCACGCTGTGGTACGTGCTCCTGCAGCGCCCGCGGGAGAGCCAGGTCGAGGGGGTCTTGCGCCGCTACCGCATGATCTACGACGCCTACCTCCGCGAGCGACACACGGTCCCCGCCGGGAACCTGTGCGAGGTGCGCTTCGAAGACCTCGAGGCCCAGCCCCTGGAGACCCTCGAGCGGATCTACGGCGAGCTCGGGCTCCCCGGCTTCGGCCCCTTCGCCGACGCCGCGCGCAGCTACCTCGCGTCGTTGGGCGAGTACAAGAAGAACCCCAAGGTCCCGATCGATCCCGCGCTCGTCGAAGAGATCCAGCGGCGCTGGCGCCCGATCTTCGCCGACTTCGGCTACCCCCTCGACGACTTCCGCTAACGCGGGCTAGCCCGCAAAGCTCACCACGGAGTGGTGAGTTTGCGGGGTAGCCGCCTGCGAAGCAGGCGGGCTGTGCGGGAGCGAGTCGGCGGCTCTGCCGCCGCGGAGCGAGGCGCAAGCGACAGTGTGTACCCGGCCGCAGGCCCGGGTCTCACTGTCTTGAACAACACTGCTGGCCGCACTTCGAATCCACGAGCGGAGCGAGTGGGTGAGCTCTGCGGGCTAGACGCCGAGGACCTCGGAGACGGCCTGCAGCAGGGCGTTCAGCGGCTCGTGCGCGCGCGCGCGGCCGCGGAGGTAGGCCTCGCCGGGCTCGAGGGTCGCGCACACGTCGGCGTAGATCTTGAGCTTGGGCTCGGTGCCGCTGGGGCGCACGAGGATCCGGTGGCCGCCCTCGAGCTCGTAGACCAGGAGGTTGGTCGGGGGGAGGTCGAGGGTGGCCGTGCTCCCGTCGGCGCGGGTCACCGCGCCGGTGGCGTAGTCGCGCGCCTCGACGACCGCGAACGCGCCGAGCTGGGTCGGGGCCTCGGCGCGCAGGCGGTCCATGAGCGCGGCCATTTTCGCCTGGCCGACGAGGGCGTCGAAGCGCAGCGAGCGCTGCCCGCTGACCCAGAGCCCGTGGGCGCGGGCCAGCTCCTCGAGGCGGGTGAGCAGGGTCTGCCCCTTGGCCTTCAGGCCCGCGGCGAGGTCGGCCATGGCCAGGGCCGCGCCCACCCCGTCCTTGTCGCGGACGAGGGTCCCGACCGTGTAGCCGAGGGCCTCTTCGTAGCCGAACACGAAGCGCGTGCCGGTGGCCTGCTCCTGCTCGAGGGCCTGGTTCGCGATCCACTTGAAGCCGGTGAGGGTCTCGCCCCAGCGCGCGCCGAGGGCCTGGGCGACCTTGCCGAGCCAGGGCGAGCTGACGACGGAGTTCATGACCAGGCGGTCGCCGCTCGTGGTCGTCAGCGCGTGGTGGCCGAGGAGCACGCCGACCTCGTTGCCGGTGAGCTGAACCCACCGCCCGTCGCCCTCCGGGCCAGGGAGCGCCACCGCGAGCCGGTCGGCGTCGGGGTCCTGGGCGAGCACGAGCTCCGCCCCGCGCGCCTTGGCCAGCGCGAGCACGAGGTCCATGGCGCCGTCTTCCTCCGGGTTGGGGAAGGCGACGGTGGGGAAGCCGCCGTCGGGCTCGCGCTGCTCGGCGACGGTGTGCAGGTTCGTGAACCCGACCTCGGCGAACACGCGCTCGGTGAGCTCCGCGCCGACCCCGTGCAGCGGGGTGTAGGCGATCGTGAGCTCGCGCCCGGGCCCCGTGGCCGGGATCAGCCCCGCGACCCCGGCGAGGTAGGCGTCGAACACCGCGGGGCCCAGGTCGCAGAGCAGGTCCTCGTCGTAGGCCTCGTCGAGGGAGCGCCGGGGGACCTCGTTGGCGGGCTCGGCGGCCGCGATCCGCGCCGCGATCTCGGCGTCCATGGGCGGGACGATCTGGGCGCCGTTGTGGGCGTAGACCTTGTAGCCGTTGTATTCCGGCGGGTTGTGGCTCGCGGTGACCATGACTCCGGCGCAGGCGTCGAGGTGGGTCACCGCGAAGGCCACGAGCGGGGTCGGCACGCAGCGGGGGGCGAGGTAGACGTTCAAGCCCAGCGCCGTGAAGACCCCCGCCGCGTCGTGGGCGAACTCGGTGCTCCCCCGGCGCCCGTCGTAGCCCACGACGACCCCGCGGGTCTTGGCGTCGGGGACCGTGTCGAGCAGGGTGCGGCCCAGCCCCGCGCTGGTGCGGATCACCACCGCCCGGTTCATGCGCGACTCCCCCGCCCCGAGCACGCCGCGCAGGCCGGCGGTGCCAAACTCGAGCGGGCCGGAGAAGCGGGCGCGCAGCGCCTCGAGGTCACCGCTCGTGAGCAAGGCCTCGAGCTCGTCGCGGGTGGAGGGGTCGGGGTCGGCGGCGCGCCACGCGCGCGCGCGCTCGAGGAGCTCGGTGTCGGTCATTCAGTCCTGGAAGTAGCGCGCCGCGACCTGGGTGTGCAGGGGGAACGCCAAGGTCTGCGGACCCTCGAGCACGCAGCGCTCGGTGGTCTCGTCGGTTGCTTGGAAGGGAGGGAGGCTCGCCAGAGAGACGGGCTTGGCGAGCCCAAAGATCAGGAGGGTGTCGTCTTCCGTGGCGCCTTCGACCGCGAAGGGCTCGATCCCTTCGGGGTTCACGCGGATCCCGGTCTCTTCGTAGAGCTCGCGCGCGGCGGCGTGGCGCCAGCCTTCGCGGGTGTCGACGAAGCCGCCTGGGAGCGCGAGCAGCCCGCGGCCGGGGTCGATCCCCCGGCGCACGGCGAGCAGCCCGCCGGACTCGACGGGCAGGAGCAGGACGGCCACGGGGGTCGGGTTCTTGTAGCTGACGCGCTTGCAGCCCGCGCACAGCCGCGGCCAGGGCTGGTCGGTCGCGTAGGCGGCTCCGCACCAGCCGCAGTGGGCGCGCGCGTTCACGGGCGGACTACGCCTCGGCCTTGCCGAGCGCCCAGGGGAGGAGCTCGCGTTCGATCCTGCGGCGCAGGGCCTGGGCGTCATGGCCCTGCTGCAGCGCGTAGCGAATGTAGTCGTATTCGTTGGTGGTCGTCGGGAGCACCCCCGAGCCAGGGCGACCGGTGTACTCGTGCACGAGGGCCGCGGTGCGCTCGCCGCTCCCGGGGTAGTCCTTGAGCCCGCGGACCCAGGGGAGGATCTCGCCTGGGATCTCCGGCGCCGCGTCTCCGAGGATCGCGCGCGCCGGGGCGTAGCCGAGGTAGGCGCAGAGCTCGAGCCGGTTTTGGTGGAGGTCGCCCGACTTGAGCCGCCGGCGGAGGACCTCCTCCTCGGAGACGCCGCTGCGTCCGAGCTCTGCGAAGTAGCGCCGAGCGTCGATCGGGTCGTTCGACTCCGACCACTGTCGCTCCAGCTCTCGCAATCGCTGATCACTCACCGCGGGATCTCCAAGGGTTGCCTCGAGTTCGTGGGCTAGCCTACTGCCGGGGGGAGGGCGAAACCACCCCTCTCGTGAGCAGTACAAAAGCAAACCGCGCTGCTCTATGAGGTCGCGAGGACCTCCAGAACAACGCGGCTGGCATCCTCCCCGGCGAACCGGGGAGGAGGTGTCGGTTAGGTCGAGGACCTACTGGGTGATGGCGACCGACTCGACCTTGCCACCCCAACCCTTAACGGTCGCGATGGTGGTCTTGATGATGTACATGTCGTCGGTTTGGACCATGTAGCGAGCGCCGAGAATGACGTCGTACTCGTCCTTGAGCGCCTGGTAGGCGGCCAGCGACTTGGCCTGATCGGCGTCGCTCGGACCGCTGCCCAGCAGCGACGACAGCAGGCCGCCGCTCGGAGCGGCGCCACCGGCACCGTAGCTCACGCCGTCCGCGTACATGTTGTACTGCGGCAGGACGATGAAGCCGAGGATCCGGGTGACCTCAGCCTTACCCTCAACCTCGCCACCAAGCTTGACGGTCGCCTTGGCCTTGGCGCTCACGGGCACCGAGACAGCGAAGCCAGGCTTGCTGTGGTTGAACGTGGTGCAACCGGCGAGGGTCACAAGACCCACACAGCCGACGAATGCGAACAGCTTCGAAATAGTCTTCATGACTAACTTCCCCCAACATTTCGACGACGTGTTTGCCGCCAGGTAAAACTCTCGAGACGGAACCTAGACCACGTCACCAAGACGATTGCGTCCGTCTGCAGAAAAATAGGTGAGTTCTTGGATCGCGAGATCCGTTAGGATCCCTGAGCCCCTCTTTCCCCTAGAGGGCGGGGATAATACCGCACAAGACCGACGAACGCGCGGGTTTTGGCTGGTTTTTTTTGGAGATCCCCAGGATCGAGTCGGAGTTCCCAGCTAATGGCATGCAGCAAAGGCACTTGTGTCCTTTTCCTGGCCTTGTTTTCGGGGTGTTCGAGCACGGAAACCGCGCCCGAAACCCCCGCTCAGGCCACCCTCGTGGGGGTGCGGCCGGCGGATGAGGCGTGGATCGGCGGGGCCCCCGTGGGCAGCCTCGAGGTCTTCGTGCTCCCCAGCGGCAACGGCGACTGCGTCCTGGTGCGCGCGCCGGGCGGGCGGGAGCTCTTGATCGACGCCGGAGACACGGAGCTCCGCGCGCCGGGCGACCCCGAGCGCCTGCGCCAGCAGCTGCAGGAGCTGATCGAGCCGCCGCTCGAGGCGCTGATCCTGACCCACCCCGACCCCGCGCACCTGGGCTCCGCGCCCTGGCTCCTGCGCGAGGTCGGGGTCGAAGAGCTCGTCTACCACGGGCTCCCCTCGAAGCTCAAAGAAGACGCCGCGATCCTCGAGGCGGCCGCGGCCCACCCGCCGCGCTACGTGCTCAACGTCGCCGAGTCCACCGACGCGGTGTTGCCGGTGCACTTCGCGCCGGCGCCCGACCTCGAGGTCGCGGTGCTGCGGGTCCCCGGCTACGGGACCTTCGGGCGGGTCGACGAGGACCTCGCGGTGGTGCGCCTGCGCTTTGGCTCCACCGTGTGGCTGTTCATGAGCGACGCCACCCGGACCGTCGAGCGCGCGCTCGTCGCCGACCCCCGCCTGGCGCCGCTCGTCGACTGCGACTTCTTGCTCGTCGGGTGCCACGGCGGGAGCAACGTGTGCACCCGCGAGTTCCTCGCCCGCGCCACCCCGCAGGTGGCGGCGATCTCGTGCGGACGCCCCCAGGACGGGCTCAACGCCTACGAGGGCTTCCCCCGCCGAGACACGGTGGAGGGCCTCGAAGGCTGGCTCGCCGAGCGCGCCGGCCCGCCGCGCACGATCCTGGTGTGCGACGACGAGGTGCCCCTCGAATACAGCGAGGAGGAGGAGGCCATGATCGAGCAACTCTCGATCTCGGGCTCGCTGACCACGAGCCCCATGCTCTTCAGTCAATCGGTCGACCCCGGGGACTGGTTGGAGCACGTGCTCGAGCGCGCGCTCTACGTCACCGAAGGACGTCGGCGGCTGCGCTTCACCAGCGAGGGTGAGCGCGTGCGCTGGGACGAGGACAGCGACCGCTGAGCGCTCCCCTGCGGGTGGTCGGCTACGGCTCCTTGGCCAGCGGCCTCGGGCTGGGGTCGATGCTGCCGGGGGTGCTGCGGGCGCGGGCGGTGCGGCTCGACGTGGGCCGACACTTCGCCAAGCCCGTTCAGCGCGGGGCGTGCCTGGCCATGAACCTCGAGCCGCTCGCGCGCGCGACCGTGTCTGCGACGCCCCTCGACCTCTCGCGCGACCCGGTCGCGCCCGGGGGCTGCGAGGCGCTGCTGGTCGAGGTCGACCCCAGCTACGGCGAGCTCGTCGCCCGCCGGGAGGGCTTCCCGCCCTCCTGCTGGGCGACCCTCGCCGGCCTGGGCCCTCCGCTCGCGGTGACGCTGCGCGAGCTCGCCGCCCTCGCGGGCGACGACGTGCTGGGCTACCGCGCCCAGCTGCTCGCGCGCGCGGGCTTCGCCGGCGAGCGGACCCACTACGTCCCGCACCCGGTGGACGTCGCGGGTGAGCCGCCGGCGCTGGTGTTCGTGGCGCCGGGGCCGGGGCGCACCGGGCGCGAGGGCTTGCCTTCGGCGCTCGAGACCGTCGACCTCGCCCCCGCCAGGTTGGCGGGCTTGCCCGCGAGCTTCGCCCGCGCCTACCCCGCAGCAGACTCCAGCTCGCAGCAGCGCTACGTCGGGCTGTGCCTGCTCGCCGCCGCCCACGGCCTCTGCGTGGCCGACCTGCTCGACGGCCCGCCCACCGCCTTCGTGGCCGACGTGCTCGCCGGCTGGCGCGACCGCGCGGCGCTCAGCGCCGACCGCGAGCTGCTCCAGCTCGAGGCCGGCTGCGACCTCGAGCCCGCGCTCCTGCGCTCGGGCCTCCGGCTGAGCTGAAACCGAGAGCCCTCAGCCCCTTGGGGGTGAGCCCGAGCGGCTCTGCCGCGAGAGCCCTCAGCCCCTTGGGGGTGAGCCCGAGCGGCTCTGCCGCGAAAGCCCTCAGCCCCTTGG
>JAGQRJ010000851.1 GCA_020425635.1 Planctomycetota bacterium
CAGCGCGCTGGCGCCGGGGCGCAGCCCGCGGCGGCGCAGGCGCTCGGCGCGCATGGCCTTGCCCAGGCGGGTCAGCGGGCCCTTGTCCCAGGCCTTGGCCAGAGCCCAGGCGAGCTGGATCGGCGCGGCGCAGACCAGGCCCAGGGCCAGGGCGTTGCAGACCGGCACGAACTTGGCCGGGAGCACCAGCAGCGGGAGCGCGCTCAGCACGCCCAGGCCGACCACCAGCACCGCGAGCACGTGGGTCCGAGTCACGAGCGGGAGCACCAGCCCCAGCGCGCAGCCGATCAGGGCCAACATGCCGAAGGCCGTGACCAGGGCCCCGGTGCGGGTCAGCTCGAGGCCGAGCTCGGCGCCGCCGCCGTCGCGCGAGAATGCGTAGCGCCGGCCGACCGGGGTCCAGCCCAGGACCAGCGAGCTCAAGCCCACGGTCTTGCCGCTGGAGCGGCCGGCCTCGTTGGCGCTGCGCTCCATGAACTTCTGCCGGGTGAAGGCGACCTCCGCCTCCTCCTCGCGCCCGAGGGCGCGCAGGATCTCGCCCTGGGCCTTGTAGGCCGCGGGCCCGCCGCGCAGCTGCACCGAGCGCTCGGCGTCTTGCAGGGCCCCGTTCAGGTCGCCCTGAGCGCTGCGCAGCTTGGCGCGCAACAAGCGCAGGGTCGGGTCGTCGGCGTTCTGCTCGACCAGCGAGTCGATCCGGCCCACGTCGAGGGTCACCGCGTTGCCGGGGGCGTTCAGGCCGCCGAGGTCGCTGCCGGCCTGGCCGCCGCCGCCCGCGGCGCCTCCGGTCGGCCCGTTGGCGTATCGGCGCGCGAGATCCCGCAGCTCACCGTCGAGCTGCACCTCTTCCTCGAGCACGATCACGGGCTTCGCCTCGTTGTTGGCGCGCTCGCCCGTCTTGGGCTGAGGCCGCTTGCGCGCCTCGAGCAGCTTGCCGCCGGCGGCGCGGTCCGCGTCCACGCGCCCACGGCCGCCGTACGCGTCGGCGTCGCCCCCGCTCTCCCCGCCCTCTGCGTCGTCGCCGAAGGCGTAAGAGCCGTCTGCCTCGTCGTCCAGGGCGTCCGCCTCCATGGGCTCGTCCTCCGTGGCGGGCATGTCTGCAGGGGAGGGGTCGGCCATGGGCTCCTCGGCCGGGGCGAAGTTGCTGTCGGCCTTGTCCTTGGACTTCTCCATGAGCTCCTGCCGCTGGCTCAGGCTCTCGCTGCGGCGCTGCAGCTCGTCCATGGCCTCCTTCTTCGCCTCGCGCAGCCGACGCTCGGGCGCGGCCTGCTGCTGCGGGCGCGAAGGGCGCGGCGCCGCGGCTTCGGGGGGCGGCGGGGGGGCCATGGGCGCGGGAGTCGGAGCGCCCTTCGACTGGCCCATGGACCGGTAGGCGCGCTCCTCGTAGTCGTCGTCGTCCGTGGCCTGGGTCGCCTCGTACTCGTAGTCCGCCCCGTCGCTCGCGTAGTCCGCGCCAGCGGCGCCGCCGGCGTAGCGCGCGCTCGTCTCGGCCATGGGGGCGGCGGCCAGGAAGCCGCGGTCCGCGCCGCCGACCGCGCTGAACAGGAGCCAGAGCACGAACCCGAGCCCCGCGACGACCGCGAGCGCGATC
>JAGQRJ010000852.1 GCA_020425635.1 Planctomycetota bacterium
GCTGGGGGAGGCCGCTCGTGGCGTGGGGGGCGACGGCGAGTTGGCCGAGGCTGGCGAGGGTCACGGCAGGCGATCTCCGGGAATCCTGGGGTCGCGCGAAGCGTTGGAGTGAGGCGGGGCCATGGTGCTTGCGCTCGCAGCAGCTTAGCTGAACATGCACGGCACAGCGCCCGTCATCGTAGGGTGCCCCCCGAATCTCAACTCCTTCCACGAGGCAACTCATGATCCGTTCGCTCCTCCTCACCGCCTGCGTGTTCGCCGCGGCCGTCACCGCCGAGGCCCAGACCTACACGATCGATCCGGTCCACGCGTCGGTCGTGTTTCGCGTCAAGCACCTCGAGACCAGCTACTTCTACGGCGTGTTCAAGGACGTCAAGGGCAGCTTCGTGCTCGACGACGACCCCAGCAAGTGCTCGGTCGAGGTCGAGGTCAAGGCCGGCAGCGTCGACACCAACAACCCGGGGCGCGACAAGCACGTCAAGGGCCCGGACTTCTTCAGCGCCGGTGAGTTCCCCACGATCACCTTCAAGAGCACCAAGGTCGCCGCGGGCAAGGACGGCATGCTCGACGTGACCGGAAACCTGACCCTGCACGGCGTGAGCAAGGAGATCACGGTCCAGGTCGAGCTGACCGGCAAGGGCCGCGACATGAAGGGCAAGGAGATCGCCGGCGCCGCCTGCACCTTCCGCGTCCAGCGCAGCGAGTTCGGCATGACCAAGCTGATCCCGGCGGTCTCCGACGAGATCGTGCTCATGCTCGCCGTCGAAGGCATGAAGAAGTAGCCGCGTGCACCCGCTCCTCGAAGGCGCGCTGTTCGCGGGGGCCCTCCCCGCGGGGTTGAGCGCCGGCCTCATGGCCGGCTCGCTCGCGCTCTCGAAGAGCGGGACCGCCTGCACCTGGCGCGGCGGGATCGTCGTCGCGCTGCCCTTCCTCGTGAGCGGCCTCGCCCTCGGCGGGGGCGGCGGCGCGCTCGACTGGCTGCCCTACCTCGCGCTCCCTGCGGCGCTGCACCCGCGCCTGCTGGCCTGGAGCGCGCGCCCGCACCTCTCCGCCGCCGTGCGCCTGCTGCTCGCGCTCGGCGGCTGCGCGCTGCTCGCCTACAACAAGCTGCGCTTCGCCTGGGAGTGGGGCCAAGCGGCCTACACCCTCGGGGCCTTGGCCTTGGCGTGGTACGTGTTCGCCCAGGCCGTGCAGGCGATCCCCGCCCACACCCGCGGCGTGGGCGCGCGCGGCGAGCTGCCCGGCTTGCTGGGGGTCAGCGCGGCCGTGGGCGCGTCGGCCCCGATCTGGGGGATCGCCGGGAGCCTGAGCCTCGCCCAGGCCAGCGGCGCTCTGGCCGCGATCGGCGCGGTGCTCGCCGGCTTCGTGTGGCTGCGCCCCGCCGCGCAGATCCCGCGCGCGACCCTCCCGGCCTTGGTCTACCTCTGGGGCGCGACCGTGGTCGCCGGCTGCCTGCTCGTCTACGAGCTCTCCGCGTGGGTCCCCCTCGGCTTCGCCCTGGTCCCCGTCCTCGCCGCCCAGCTCGACCGCCCGCGCGCGCGGCGCCTGCCGAGCCCGGCGCTCCGCGGGCTGGCGGGCGCCGCCTGCGCCGCCCCGGTCGGCGGCGGCGTCGCGATCCTCCCCGCCCCCGAGCCCGAGGCCGCGCCCGACGAGGCGAACCCCTACGCCGACTACGAGGGCTGGACCCCCTCTGGCGAATAGCCCGCGGAGTCCGGCTGGCTCGGGCGAGCCAAGAACACGCGAAACCGTTTCCTGCCCCTCGGGTTTCAGGGGGCGAGCGCGTCGGGGAGGCGCCTCGCTCGAGGGAGGGGTCCACCATGGTTTCGTCAGTCAGGTCTCGTCGTCCACAGCCTCGGTCCGAGGAGCTCGCGGCGCTCACCGAGCGCTACCTCTGGATCCGCCCCCTGGTGCGCGCCTACTTCCGGCGCAGGCTCGGCGCTGAGGCGGGCCCCGCGAGCGAGGCCGCGCTGGCGTCCCTCGCGCGCCTGCTGCCCCGGGTCACGCTCGGCGCGCCGCGCTTTCGCAAGCTGGTGTTCTCGGTCGTCCGCGAGCACGAGCGCCGCGTGCGCGCGCGGCGCTTGGCGGCCAGGCGCTGGGCTGGCCGCCCGCAGGTCCTCGGCGACTTCGACCTCGCTGCGCGCGGGCACGAGCCCCAGAGCGTGTTCGAGCGGCTCTGGGCGCAGGCCGTCGTCCTGACCTGCCTGGGCCGGCTGCGGGCCGAGCGGCCCGCGCTCTACGCCGCCCTCGACGCGACGCTCTCGGGCGCTGCGCCCGCGCGCGGGGGCAAGCGCGCGCGGCGCATCGAGGCTCGGATCGCGGTCTACCTGCGCCGGGAGATCCGCGGCTACGGGCGCGCGCGAGCCGACGTGGACGAGGAGCTGCAGGAGCTCGCCAGCGTCCTGGGCAAGCCCTGGGCGGAGGCGCACGAGCGAGCCGAGACCGAGACCTAGACCTAGACCGAGGCGTTCGACACCCCCCGTAGGGGCCGAGCTTGCCTCGGCCCGGACCCCGAGACACCCGCGTCGCCTGGCCTGCCTGGGGCGCCCCCCGGTTTCGGCGCGTCGGGAGGCAGGGCGACGCGTGGCGCGAAACGTCCGGGCCGAGGCAAGCTCGGCCCCTACGGGGCATTTCGGACAACGCCGAAGCCGAGGCCGA
>JAGQRJ010000020.1 GCA_020425635.1 Planctomycetota bacterium
CAGGCCAGCTCGCGGTTCGGGCTCGCCGCGTAGCGCTCGGCGAGGGCGCGGGCGACCTCGTGCTCGCTGTAGCGCGTGCGGATCTCGGGTCCGCGGCCGGTGCGCGTGAGCTCGAGCACGAAGGGCGAGCACACGAACGCGAGCAGGCCGAAGGTCAGCCCGCCGTAGACGAGCCGCGCCCGCGACCCCCGGAGCTGCGCGATCCCCAGCGCGGCCAGGATCGCGAGGTAGGGGACCGCGGGCAGGCGGTAGCGCGCGAACACGAAGGAGGCCAGGCACGAGGCGAGCACGACCCCGAGCCCGGTCCACACCGCGCCGAGCTGCCGCCAGCGACGGAGGCCCGCCGGGACGCCGAGCAGCGCGCACGGGATCAGGATCCACGAGGCGAGGGGGAAGGACCGCAGGCTGGAATACATGCGCCCGTCGACGTAGACGTTGAGGTTGTTCCAGGCCTCGTAGCCGTTGAAGAAGCCCTGGAGCTTGCGCGCGAGCAGCCACAGGAAGCCCCCGAAGCTGGGGTGCGTGTCGACCGCCGCGCCGAGCACGCCGAGGGCCGACTCCTTGCCCTCGATCAAGTCCATGACGTAGGTCACCGGCGGCTGCACGAGGTGCAGCCCGTCGGCCCCTATGTAGTTGCAGACGGCGAGCAGGTAGAACGACTGCCCGTTGTGCAGCGGGCTCGTGCCGCAGGTCAGGCTGCGCACGACGAGCGGCGAGGTCACAAGGAGGAAGCTGGCCAGGAACAGCCCCGCGTGCTTGGCCTTGGCGCCCCAGGTCCCCGGCGTGAACACGAGCCCCAGCCCGAGGAAGGGCAGCGCGAGGGGCACGATCCCCTTGGTCAGGTGCAGGGCCCCGAGGGCCGCGCCGAGGGCGACCGCGGGCCAGGACCCGGGGCGCCGGAGGTAGCTCGCGAAGGCCAGGCACACCGCGAGCAGCTCGAGGGTGATCACCGTCGGCTTGAGCACGTAGCCCGCATAGAACACGGTGGTCGGGTGCAGGGCGACGAAGGTCATGGCCAGCAGCGCGACCCGCCCCTCGAGCCCCGCGACGCGGGCGAGCACGAAGGTCAGGTAGGCGATCAGGAGGGTCACGAACACCTGCAGGACGCGCAGGGGCGTCAGGGAGCCGGTGAGTCCGAGCGAGGCCGCCACCAGGTAGGGGTAGCCCGGCGCGTCGACGAGCGGACGCTCGCCGCCGTCGCGGTGGAAGCGGGCGCGCCCCTCGGGGGTGTTCATGAACCCGGCGACGCCGGTGGTCGTCCCCGCGAAGAGCTCGGGGGCGGTGGCGATCGCGTAGTCGCCGTCGAGGATCAGGCGCGCCTTGGCCGGATAGAGCCACATGTCGAGGGGCTTGGCGAACTCCAGCCCCGCGCCCTTGCTCACCAGCTCGCAAGCGAAGACCACCCGCAGCACGAAGCCCAGGGCGAGCACGACCCAGAACGCGCGCCGCAAGGCGGGCGGAGGGCGCCAGGGGCTCACGTCACGCTCTCGGGCAGCGCCCCGTCGAGGAAGGTCTGGTGCCAGAGCTCGAGGCAGAGCAGCCCCCACAGCCCGCGCCCGTAGGCGCGCTCCTGGGTGAGCTGGGACTCGAGGCGCGCCGTGTTCACGAAGCCCCGCTGGCGGGCGCGGTCGCCGAGGAGCACGTCGCCGAGGAAGTCGCGCACCGCGCCGCCCCGGGCCCACTCGGCCAAGGGCACCGGAAAGCCCATTTTGTCGACCCGCCCGTGCACCTCCGGCGGGAGCAGGTTCCGCGTCGCGCGGCGCAGGACGTGCTTCGCGCGGCCGCCGTTGAACTTGACCTTGGGCGGCATGCGCACCGCGAGTTCGACGATTCGGTGGTCGAGCAAGGGCACGCGCCCCTCGAGGGAGTTCGCCATGTCGACCCGGTCCTCGACCTGCAGCAGCGCGCGGAGCAGGGTCTGCATGTCGAAGCAGGTCATGCGGTTGATCAGCGCGTCGTGCCGCGGATTCCCGTAGGCCTCGCGGAAGGCCTCGTAGGGCGAGTAGCCCTCGGGGCTCAGCCGCTCGGCCTGGGCGAGGAAGGGGCGCACCCCCTCGCTGCGGTCGATCAGGCGGAAGTAGCGGCGCTCCTCGTCGCCGAACAGGTCGCCCTGCCAGAGGTACTGCAGCAGCGGCTGGTAGCCGCGAAGCTGGGCGAGGTTCGGCACGATCGACTGCAGCGAGACGACGAACTCGGCCGCCTCGTGGGTGCCCTCGATCGCGCCCTTGAGGCTGTGCTCGAGGTAGAGCACCAGGTAGCGCGCGTAGCCGCCGAAGACCTCGTCGCCCCCGTGTCCGGTGAGCACGACCTTGACCCGCTCCTTGGCCGCGCGCGAGACGCAGTATTGCGGAAACGCGCCGGGGCCCGCGAGGGGCTCGTCGAGGGCGTAGATCAGGCGCGGCATGACGTCGACGAAGTCGGCGGCGCTGGGGAAGACCTCGACGTGCTCGCTGTGGATCGCGTCGGCCACGGTCCGCGCGTGGCGCGTCTCGTCGTAGCCCGCGGGCTCGCGGAATCCGCCGGCGAAGGTGCGCAACGGCAGCCCCTCGTACATCGAGGAGGCGAGGGTCGCCACGGTCGAGGAGTCGAGGCCCCCGCTGAGGTGCGCCCCCAGCGGCACGTCCGAGCGGATCTGCAGGCGCACCGCGTCTTCGAGCAGGCGCAGCAAGTGGTGCTCGAAGTAGCTCTCGGGGCGGCCCTGCTCGACCTCGAACTCGGCGCTCCAGTAGCGCTGGCGCCGCGCGATCCCCTGGGCCCCGACCTTGAGCCAGGTCCCCGGCTCGAGGCTGCGCACGCCGCGAAACAGGGTCTTCTCCCCGAGGCACCATTGAAAGGTCAGGTAGTCGGCGAGCCCCTGCTCGCACACCTCGGGCGCCACCAGCCCCGCGTGGAGCAGCGCCTTGATCTCGGAGGCGAAGGCGAAGCGCCCCGGGGCGTCCAGGTAATACAGCGGCTTGATCCCCAGCCGGTCGCGCGCGAGGAACAGCTCGCGAGCGCCCTCGTCCCAGATCGCGAACGCGAACATGCCGTTGAGCTTCTCGAGGCAGGCGGGGCCGAGCTCCTCGTAGAGCAGCAGGAGCACCTCGGTGTCGGAGCTCGTCTCGAAGGCGTAGCCGCGGCCCGCGAGGAACTGACGCAGCTCGAGGTAGTTGTAGACCTCGCCGTTGTAGACGATCCACAGCCCGCGCCCGTTGGTCATGGGTTGGGCGGCGCGCTCGGAGAGGTCGATCACGCTCAGCCGCTGGTGCCCGAGGCCGAGGCCCGGCGCGTGGTAAAAGCCCTCGCCGTCGGGGCCCCGGTGGCGCATGGAGCGAGCCATGCGGCCCAGGACTGCGGGGTCGACCGGGCGCTCAGGGTCCGCGTAGAAGACGCCACACAGTCCGCACATGCGAGGGGACGATACGCCAGCGCGTGTACACCACGCAAGCCGTCGCGCGCTTTGTTGGGGCGCTCAGCCCAGGAGCTTGCGCCGCAGCCGGCCGGCGCCCAGGCGCCCGAGCATGCGCAGGTGCGCGACGGTCGTCGGCAGGCTGCGCAGCTTGGACACGCCGAACTGGCGCTGCGAGAGCACGCTCGGGACCTCGACCACCTTCAACCCGCGGAGGATCGCCTGGGCGAGGACCTCGCTCGCCGCCAAGAAGCGGTCGGACCAGGGGGGGAGCGCGAGCAGCGCCTCGCGGCGGTAGACGCGAAACGCGCAGCTGAAGGTGTGGATCCCGCGCGAGGCCCGCCCGAGGGCCACGCGGTAGAGCGCCGAGGCCGCCTTGCTCTGCAGCAGGCGCCCCGCCGAGACGCCGACGACCTCGCCCCCGGGGTGGTAGGGCGACGCGGTCGCCACGTCGGCCCCCTGGGCCTCGAGGGCGTCGAGCAGGGCCAGCACGTCTTCGACGGGGTAGGTGCAGTCGAAGTCGTAGCAGGCGAGCAGGGGCGCGTGCGCTCCCTCGGCCCCGGTGCGGAACGCGGCGCCGAAGCCGCGGTTGCCGGGGTGCGCGAGCAAGCGAAACGCGGGGTGCGTTCCCAGGCGCGCGCGGAGGAGGTCGGCGGTGCCGTCGACGCTGCCGTCGTCGACGAACAGGTACTCCGCGACCAGCTCGCGCTGGGCGAGCAGAGCGTCGAGCCGCGCCAGCGTCTCGGCCACGTGCTCGACGCCGTCGGCCTCGTTGTAAAATGGAATCACCACGGACAGATCGGGTGAGGAATCCCCAAGCGGCGGTTTCACGCGCGGCCTTTCTGCCACCCAGGGTAGCGCACAGCGCGACGTCCCTCGCCGCCCGGAGCCAAATGAGCCACGACGACCACGTAGTCCACGACACGGACTTCGAGCGGGTCCGCCAAAACCTCGACGGGCTCTACGGGACGGTCGCCGCCCTGCAGAACGCGGAGATCGCGAGCCGGATCGTGGGGACCCGGGTCCTCGACGTGGGCGCGGGAGCGGGCAAGCTTGCGCGCGACCTCTCCGACCAGGGCTTCCAGGTCACCGCGATCGATATCGACCCCCGCGCCGTGGCCTTCGCCCGGGAGGTGACCGGGGTCGAGGTGCTCCCGCGGAGCGTCTACGAGACGGGCTTCCCCGACCGCAGCTTCGACGCGGTCGTGTTCCGCGAGAGCGTGTTCCACCTCGACTTCGAGCGGGTCCTGGTCGAGGTCGAGCGGATCTGCGGGCGACAGGTCGTGATCTTCGAGTCCAACAGCCCCAACCCGCTGCTCCGGCTCGGGCGCAAGCTGATCGGGCACGAGGAGCACGACGAGCGCCCGCCGGAGTACTACGCGGGCGCGCTCGCGGCCCACGGCTACGTCGTCACGGGCCCGACCTACCTCGACGCGTGCTTGATCCCGCTCTCGGGCGGACTCCTGACTCGCCCCCTGCCTCTGGCCGAGCGCGCGAGCGGCTTCTTGCTGCGCCTCGACGCGGCCGTCACCGGCGTCGCCGCGCGCGCGGGGCTCGATCGCACCCTCTGTTGGCGCTACCTGCTCTCGGGGGTCAAGGCGCGCTGAGCATGGCGCTGAAGCGCTCGCGCACCTCGCGCTGCGCGGGCATGCGCGTGTGGCGGACGCCCCTGAGCCGGTGGTCCTGGGCGCCCTCGATCGGGTAGCCCGGGAGCCACAGGCTGCGCTGGAAGTAGTTGTGGTGCGCCCCGACCCCGGGGGGCGTGACGAACAGGCCGTAGAGGCCCGGCAGGGTGCGCGCGTCGAGGGTCAGGAGCTGCTGCACCGCGACCCCGCGCGCGCGGAGCTTCTTGGTCAGGCGCAGCGCGGAGAGCCCGCCGAAGCTGTGCCCGACCACCACGAGCTTCAGCGCCGAGCCGTGCACCTCGCGCCAGGCGAGCACCACGGGCTCGGCCACCGACGCCTGGGCGGTCTCGGTGTGCTCCCCGAGGAGGAGCACGTCGGGTCCCCCGCCGACGCCGAGGCTCGGCACGATCAGGTGCTGCCCCACGTAGGAGGAGAGGGCCGGACCCCGCGGCGGCCGCGCGTCCTCGCCCGCGCGCAGGCGGTCTTGATACCCGTAGAGCTGATTCGCGTAGCCCTGGGAGAAGCTCGCGAG
>JAGQRJ010000853.1 GCA_020425635.1 Planctomycetota bacterium
GAGCGCGACGAGTCCACCCCGCCCCACATGGACGAGCTCGGCTTCGCCTACCGCAAGATCGACTGGGAGTGGCTCTCCGGCGGCAAGCTGCCCACCACCTTCGACTTCGCCGCGCCCCAGTCGTAGGCCCGCCGAAGCCCTTACACCGCGCGCGCGCCCGTTGGACCTCCCAGCGGGCGCGCGTGCCTCGTGTGGGCCGTCCGGACGCGAATGTCTCGGAGCGGGACGCCCCCGTCCGCACGCTCTCGGCAAATCGAGCACTTACGCGCGGAACAGCGCATGCAAAGGGTTACCTCAGGGCCAAGACGACCCTGACCTCGACGGGCCGGAGAGGAATTCTCTGAATTCCTGTAATGCCTGCCGGAGTCTCTTGGATCTGCAGCGACGGCGCGGCACGACGCCGATCTTCCACGAGGAACCTGTCCATGACCCCCACGCTCACCCCCGCTCGGGAGGCCACGTCGGCCCTCCCAACCAACAGCTCCTTCGCCTACCTGGCCAGCAAGCGAGCCGTCGACCTGATCGGCGCCTCCCTGGGCTTGCTGCTGCTCGCCCCAGCCCTGCTCCTCGTCGCGCTCCTGATCAAGCTCGAGGACGGCGGCCCGATCCTGTTCACCCAGACCCGGGTCGGGAAGGGGGGGAAGACCTTCCGCTTCTTCAAGTTCCGCAGCATGGTCACCGACGCCGAGGCCAAGCGCGCGGCGCTCAAGGCCGAGTCCGGCCAGCTGCGCTTCAAGCTCGAGCGCGACCCGAGGATCACTCGGGTCGGCGCCTGGCTTCGACGCACGAGCATGGACGAGCTGCCGCAGCTGCTCAACGTGCTCCGAGGCGACATGACCCTCGTCGGTCCACGCCCCGCCCTCCCCGAGGAGACCGCGGAATACGACGCCGCGGCCCGGATCCGCCTCACCGTGCAGCAAGGGCTGACCTGCCTGTGGCAGGTCGCCGGGCGCTCGCTGCTCACCTTCGAGCAGCAAATGGAGCTCGACCGCGAGTACGTCCGCACGCGCACCCTGTGGCTGGACCTCAAGCTCCTCGTCCTCACCCTGCCCGCCGTGGCCAGCGGGCGCGGCGCCTACTAGTAGCTCGCCCTCAGTAGAGGCGCGACTTGCCCTTCTGCTGGGGCTCGGGCTCGGGCTCGGGGCCGAAGTCGGAGCGCGGCGGCTTGCCGGTCATGGCGGGGAGCGGCACGATCCGCTCCTCGACCTTGAGGCTCAAGAACGCGCGCTCGGCCAAGGCCGCGCGCTCGTCCTCGTTGGCGCCATCGAGCAGCAGGACCTCGGTCCCGCGGCGCTCGAGGTGCGCGCTGGGGCTGTGGGCCTTCAGCGCAGGCGCATAAGCGCGCTGGAAGGCTTCGGCCTCGGCGGCCGAGTCCCAGGTGGAGAGCCACACGACGACCGTCCGCCCGTCCTCGGTCTCGTAGCCTTCGAAGCGGTCGCCGTCCCACCCCGCGGCGGCGGCGTTGGCAGCCTTCTCGTCCAGGCCCAGCGCGCGCAGCAGAAGGCTGATCGAGAACTCACCCAGGGTGTTCCCGTAGAGCTCGGTGGTCTTCTTGCCCAGCTGCGTCTTGAGGGTGGAGGGCAGGCGCAGCTCGGTCGGCTCGTCGCGCTCGCCGAAGAACTTCTCGGGGTGCAGGACCTGCTCGGTGGAGGTCGGCGGATCGGAGAAGGCGGCGCTGACCCCGTCCCAGCCCAGCTTGCGCTTGAGCTCTTGCACGAACTCACCGCCTTGGGTGTAGGGGAACATGGTGTTCTCGAGGATGTAGGGCGGGATCGCCGCCATCTCCTTGCCCTCGGGAGACATCTTCATCATCATTTTCTGCATGCGGTTCAGACCCTTGAGGTCCACGTTCTTGCCCATGAGGAAGGCCATGCCCATGAGCTGGGCCTCGCCCTCGACGAGGGACTTGTAGCCCTGGACGCGGTCCTCGTGCTCACCCAGCACGGCGAACCAGCGGTCGAGGGCGAAGTTCTGGTCTTGCAGCGCGTGGTGCAGCTCGTGGGCCATGACCATGCGGTCGTTCATCTCCTGGCCCTGCTTGCCCATGACCCCGTCGAGCTTGCGCTCGACCAGGAACAGCTCCTTGCGCTCGGGGTCGTAGAAGCCGCCGATCTGGCTGGACATCAGCTTCAGCGTCTCGCCCCGCAGGTCGTAGTCGCGCGGAATCAGGCCGAAGGCCTTGAGGACCTTCTCCTGCTTGAGCACCTCCTCGACGGGCGCCTCCTCGTCGAAGCTCTCCTGGAGCAGCGCGAGCAGCTCCTCGGGCTTCTTGACCCCGACCTTCACCGGGGCCTGATACTCCAGGCCGCGCATTTTGGCGACGCCCTGCTGAATGCTGCGCACCTGGGCCAGGATCGGATTCTCGACGCTGTCGACGCCGTCGGCGCGGGCGGAGGAGGCGACGATCCCCACCAGCAGCAGGCTGGAGAGGGCGGACGAACGGTTCATGGGATTGCTCCGGCGACCGGCGAGACCCCGCGGTCGGACTGGGGAGGGACGGAATGAGGAAGGTCACGAGGTGGGTGACACGGGGGTGTTACGCCGCTCGGGGACGAGCGTTGGCAGCTTCGCCCGCGGGCGCGTGGCCCAGCCCCTCGGCGAGGGCCCGCCCCACGCGGTAAGCTAGTTACGAACGAGGGGTTTATGGACTCGGTTTGGGCCTTTGGGGGCGGCGCGGCGGTGACGCTGCTGTGCGGCGGCGGCGGCATGGTGCTGTGGCTGCTCCCCGCGCTGCGGGCCAGGCTGCGGCGTGAGCTCGGGGAGCTCCTGCGGCGCGAAGCCGAGGTCGCCGCCAAGGAGCAGCTCTACCGAGACCGGGAAGCCCTCGCCCGCCAAACCGAGGAGGGGCGCGCCGAGATCAAGGAGCTCGAGGACCGCTGCCGGGTGCGCGAAGACGCCCTGGACCGGCGCGCCGAAGCCCTCGAAGAGCGCGAGCGCGCGCTGAGCGCGCAGGAGGCCGTGCTCAAGACCGCCCAGGCCCAGCTCGCGGTGCGCGAAGGCGAGGTCGCGCGCACCGAGGCCAAACACCTGCGCGAGCTCGAGCGGGTCAGCGAGCTGCGCCGCGAGGAGGCCGAGCACGTGCTCCTCGAGCGCGTCGAGCGCGAGCTGGCCGAAGAGACCGAGGTCTTGATCGGGCGCGCTGAGGCCGAGCTCCGCGAGGGGATCGAGCACCGCGCCCGCGACCTGCTGCTCACGGCCGTGCAGCGCTCGTCGCTGGCTCACGTCCGCGACAGCATGGTCTCGGTGGTCCCGCTCCCCAACGACGAGCTCAAGGGGCTCCTGATCGGGCGCGACGGGCGCAACGTGCGCACCTTCGAAGAGCAGGCCGGGGTCGACCTGCTGATCGACGACACCCCGGGGGTGGTGGTCGTCTCGGGCTTCGACCCCGTCCGGCGCGAGGTCGCGCGCCGGGCCCTCACCCGCCTGATCGAAGAGGGCCGGATCCACCCCCCGCGGATCGAGGCCGTGATCGCCGAGACCCGCCAGGACCTGGAGGCCGCGGTCGAAGACTACGGCCGCCAGGCCTGCGTCCAGCTCGGGCTCCCGCTCCAGGGCCGGGTCGTGACCCAGCTCGGGCGGCTGCAGTTCGTGAGCGCGGGCGGACAGAACGCGCTGCAGCACGCCGTGGAGGTCGGGCAGCTCACGGGCGGACTCGCGGCGGAGCTCGGGCTCGACGCGGACCTGGCCCGGCGCTGCGGGCTCTTGCACGACCTCGGCAAGGGCGTCGCCGCCACCTCCGGGCAGAGCGCGGCGAGCGCGGGCGCCCAGCTCGCCGCGCGCCTCGGCGAGGACCCGATCGTGGTCAACGCGATCGCGGCGGCGACGGGAGAGGCCGAGCCCTCTTCGCCCTACGCGGTCCTGGTGCACGTCGCCAACCGGATCTCCGCCGAGCGCCCCGGCGCGCGCCAGGGCCAGCTCGAGGTCGCGATCCGCCGGCGGGCCGAGCTCGAGAACCTCGCCCTCCGCCACGCCGGGGTGCGCAAGGCGCTCGCAGTTCAGGCGGGGCGTGAGCTGCGCGTGATCGTCGACCCCTACAAGGTCTCGGACAAGGCGGCGCAGAAGCTCGCGCGCGAGATCGCGCGCGAGCTCGAGCAGGCCCCCGCGGGCCCCGGCCCCGTAAAGGTCAGCGTGATCCGGGAGCTGCGCCACGAGGAGTTCGTGAGCTAGTGGAGCCGCGCGCGATCGGCCGCTACCAGCTGCGCGAGAGCCTGGGCGCGGGCGCCATGGGGCAGGTCTACCTCGCCCACGACCCCCAGCTCCGGCGCGACGTGGCGGTCAAGGTCGTGCGCGCCGACCTGACCTCGCCCACCGCCTCCCAGCGCTTCCAGCGCGAAGCCCTGGCCTGGGCGCAGGTGGTCCACCCCGCCGTGGTCCAGGTCCTCGACTCCGGGGTCGCCGAGCTCAAGTCGGGCACCCACGTCTCCTACCTCGTGCTCGAGCTGGTCAAGGGCGAGACCCTCGCCGCGCGGATCGAGCGCGACGGCCCCCTGCCCGAAGCCACCGCGGTCGGGATCGCCGCGGCCCTCGCCGACGGCCTCGCCGCGGCGCACGCCGCGGGGGTCCTGCACCGCGACCTCAAGCCCTCGAACGTCCTGCTCGAGGGCGACCGCCCCAAGATCACCGACTTCGGCCTGGCGAAGCTGTTCCAGGCGCACGGGCAGTCGCTGACCGCCCCCGAAGACGTGGTCGGGACCCCGGCCTACATGAGCCCCGAGCAGGTCCGCGGCGAGCGCCTCGGCCCGACGAGCGACGTCTACGGCCTCGGCGCGGTGCTCTACGCCATGCTCAGCGGCAAGCCACCCCACACGACCAAGGTCCTGGGGGCGCTCTTCGACGAGATCGCGAACCACGCCCCGCCGGCGCTCGCGAAGCTCAACCCCTCGGTCTCGGCGCCGCTCAACGCGCTGGTCGCGCGCTGCCTGGCCAAGGACCCGGCGCGCCGCTTCCCCACCGCGCGCGCGCTGGCGGTCGCGCTGGGCAACCTGCGCGCGGCGCCCGCCGGCGGCGGGC
>JAGQRJ010000854.1 GCA_020425635.1 Planctomycetota bacterium
ACCTGGGGGGTCGACCTCCACCACCGCCGCCAGGCGGAAGCCGAGGAGCGCCGGGTGGACGTCCTCAGCCTGTTCGGGCAAGCGAAGCGCGAGGGCCAGACGCGGTGAGCGCCGCCCAGCGCGTCGCGCTAGAGGCCGCGCTGGCGGATCAGGCCTGACGGTAGAGGCCGTGCGCTCGGATGTAGCCCGCCACGGCGGGGGGCACGATCGACTCCAGGTCGCCGCCGTCGCGTGCCGCCTGGCGAGCCATGGTGCTGGAGAGCTGGGGCAGCGGCTGGTCCGGCTGGAGGTAAATGTGCGGCGCCTCGAGGTACCACGCGCCGGGCTGCACGTCGTAGCCGGTCCGCGCAATGATCACGAAGCGGATCATGCGGGTCAGGGTCTCGGACCCCGGCCAGGTGGGCAGCGAGTTCGCCACGTCGAGGCCGAAGGCCAGGCTCAGGTCGTAGGTCGTCTTGGCGTAGTCCTCCTCGAGCAGGTGCTTGACCATGTGCAAGGTGTCGCCGCCCAGCTCGCGGGCCACCTCGTAGTCGTGCACCTTGAGCTGGGGTGAGCCCTCCACCGCCAGGCGCAGCATGGCGAGTCGGTGCTCGACGGGCGCCAGGTCCTTCTGCAGGTGGCCAAAGGCCGGGCTCAGCCACACCTCGTCGAAGGTGCGGCTGGCCCCGAGAATGAACTTCGCCGCGGCCAGGTGACCCTGGGTCACCGGGTCGAAGGAGCCGCCGAGGATCGCCACCCGGGTCTTCCGCCCCAAGCTCGCGTATTGGAGGCGCCGCGCCTCGAGCTTGGCCAGGGTCCCCTCGACGAGGTCCTCGACCCGCCAGTCGCACTCGGTGCTGAGCTGGAGCAACGCGCAGAGCAGGTCGCCGGCTTCCTCGCGCAGGTCGCGGAGGTCGCGGTAGCGCGTGAGGTCGATCGCCTGCTTGAGCAGGTCGTCGAGGCGCTCGCGCAGCGGGGTGCGCCCGAAGTGCTCCGTGAACGCGGCGTCGACGCGCTCCTGCAGCTGGCGTGATTCCATGGCTCCTCCCACCGGAGTCTAGCCCGCAAGCTCGCCACGAAGTGGTGAGCTTGCGGACAGAGCCTAGTGCGCGGTGATCCCCAGGTAGCCGCGCAGCGCGCTGATCTGGTCCTGGGTGAGCCTGAAGGTGCTGGCGGGCACGCCGGCCGAGCTGCTGGGGAACATCAGGTTGTCCTGCCCCGGGGCGCGACGCAGCTCGCTGCTGCTCACCCCCGCGGCGGTCGAGCTCCCGCTGCTCCCGCTGCCTCCCGAGCTGCCGCTCCCGCACCCCACACACAGCCCCGCCAGGAGCGCGGCTCCGCCAACACCGAAGCGACCCATGGCCCCCTCCCTCTCCACTCGCCGCGCAGTCTAAGGACGAGGGGCTGCCTTGGACAGGAAACCCCCCAGGGAGCCAGCAATGACCGTCTACGGTCGGTTTTCCTGAATCCGGGGTGGCAGGGCTCCGTGGCGTCGTGCGGGTGGAAGCGAAGGAAGCCTCGAGGCGGACCCCGAGACCTGGGGAGGTCTACGAGCGAGGGATCGAACGCCCCCCGACGCCGCTCGCCAGGTCGTGCGTCGTGGCCAGGTTTCTCTGGGTCTCCGCCCCCTGGTTCAGTAGCCTGTGCGCTCACTCGCAGGCAGGGGGAAGCCGTGGTTGAGGTCGATCGTCGAACGTTGCTCGCGCTGGCTGCGGCAGGGACGGCGGAGCTGTTGGTGGGCTGCGGCTCGTCCTCGGGTCGCGGCGCGGCCAGCGGCAGCACCGCGGCGGCCTCGAGCGCGACGGTCAGCAGCGCCAGCACCAGCAGCGCTCCGGCCCCGGTGCTCGCGCAGACGGGCACCTACAGCGGTGGCGCGTTGCCCGCGAGCGCGCCGGCCTCCATGATGTCCGCGTCCACCACGCCCCTCGACGCCTCGCTGTCGGTGATCAGCGGCTCGCTGCCCGCCGACCTGGAGGGGCACTACTTCGTGATCGCCTCGGCGCCCCCTGGCAACGGGACCTACGTCTTCGGCGGCGACGGCGTCCTGCACCGCGTCGACCTCGGCGGCGGGCAAGCCGCGGTCAAGCGTCGGGTGCTGGCGACCCCCTGCTATTACGCCGACCAAGCGACCCGCGGCAGCCTCTCGGGCTTCACGGGGCTCAACCGGGGGCCGTCGCGCGTGTCGCCCAAGCTGGGCTTTCGCAACCTGCTCAACACCGCGCTGGTCCCCATGGGGCCCGATCGCCTGGTCGCGGGCTACGACGCCGGGCGCCCGTTCGAGGTCGACCCGGTGAGCCTGCGGGTGGTGACCCCCGTCGGGCGTCACGCAGAGTGGCAGGCGGCGATCACGATCCCCACGATCCCCGGGCTGCCGGCCTTCGGGCGCGTCTTTCCGCTGGTGCAGGCCAGCGCGCACCCTGCCTTCGACCACCGCACCGGCGAGCTGTTCTCGGCCTGCTACGGCAACGTCGCCCCGCGAGTGCTGGGGGTGACCCTCGGCGGCAAGCGCTTCACGCAGGTCGTGCGCTGGGACGGCGCCGGCGACCTGCACGCGTGGGACCTGGTCGACGGCGCGGGGCGCGCGGTCGAGCTGGAGATGTCCGCGCACCAGATCCACGTGACCCGCGACTACGTGGTGATCCAGGACGGCGCGTTCGAGGTCGAGACCGCCAAGTTCCTCGACCGCAAGGCGCTGACGGTCCAGCAGTCCGAGACCGTGCTCTGGATCGTGAACCGCGGGGACCTCACGGGGCAGGGCGGACAGGTCACGGCGCGTCGCGCAGCGATCCCGCGCGAGAGCGTGCACTTCGTCGCCGACTACGCCAACCCCAGCGGCAACCTCGTGGTGCACCTGTTCCACGGCTGCGCCCTCGACGCGTCGGAGTGGCTGCTCGACTCGGACGTGCGCTACGACGACGGCACACCGGTGCGCCGCGACCTCGAGGGCTTGCTCTGTTCGCCGACCGACCTCTCGGCGATCGGCCGATACGTGATCGACGGCGCCAGCGGCCAGGTACGGAGCGGCGCTTCGACCGTCGTGCTCGACCCCGACTGGATGTGGGGGATCGGGCTCTACACCCACTCCGGGCTGCAGCCACAAAGCGACCGGGACTCGCTCTACGTGATCAGCGGCGGGATCCTGGGCGAGACCCTGCCCAAGCGTCTGGCCGACGCCTACGCCAGCTACCCCCACCGCACCGTGCCCCTCAACCAGCTCCCGTTGGCCCAGGGGGTCCCGGCCAAGCTGTTCCGCTTCGCCATGGACCGCAGCCAGGTCGCCGACGGCTACAGCTTCCCCTGGGGCTACCAGGCCAGCTCGCCCCACTTCGCGCCGCGGTCCAGCAGCCGTGGGCCCACCGACGGCTACGTGATCTGCACCGTGGTCTCCGACGACGCCAGCTGGCCCGGCTCGTCCGGCGACGAGCTGTGGGTGTTCGACGCCGCCAACCTGGCCCAGGGGCCCCTCTGCCGTCTGGGGCACCCCGACCTGGACCTGCCGTTCACCTTGCACACCGCGTTCCTCGAGCAGATCCAGCCGCGCAGCGCGGGCTACCTCGTCGACGTCGAGGCCGACCACCAGGCCGAGGTCAGCCGGCTCTCGTCACGGCTCCAGGGCCTGTTTCAGCGCGAGGTCTATCCGCACTTCTAGGCGCCCGGCGGCGATCCCCGACGAAGGTGCGTCCGCGCCGCGTCCGT
>JAGQRJ010000855.1 GCA_020425635.1 Planctomycetota bacterium
CACGCCCCGTAGGGGCCGAGCTTGCCTCGGCCCGTCCCCCCCGGTCACGCGCGTCGACCTCCACCCCGACCGCACGGGCAGATCGCAGCAGGCCTGGCGTGCAGCGTGGACAAGGCGACGCGGCCGGCAAGGGTCCGGGCCGAGACGAGCTCGGCCCCTACGGGCGTCCTGGGCAGACGTCGGTCCCTCCGTCGGCCTCTGTTTCTGCTTCGGTGTCTGCCTCTGTTTCTGCCTCTGTTTCTGCCTCTGTTTCTGCCTCGGATTCGGCCTCGGCTTCGGCTTCGGTGTCGGCCTCGGTGTCGGAATCGGTGTCGGCTCCCGCGAAGCGATCCAGCCGGCCTTGCGCGTACGAGGGGGTTTACACTTGACGTCTGGGCCTGACCTCGGGTGGGCCTAAGTGCTATGATCCTCGGCTTGCCGGGCCGCTTAGCGGGCGAGTGTCGGAGGGGTCGCCGTTGGCCCGTCGCTTGCGCCGAAACGGCCCGTGAAGCAAGCACTTGCCTCGAGTGGAGCCTCCGGCGTGGCCGAGTCCCAGCAGCTGACCTTGATCCTCGAAGAGAACGGGCAGTCGCGGGCCTATCGCCTGAGCGCGGACAGCGTGACCATCGGCCGCACGGCCGACAACGCGGTGCGGGTCAGCGACGCCTTGAGCTCGCGGCAGCACTGCCAGGTCGAGCGCCGGGGCGGGAGCTACTGGGTCCAGGACCTCAAGAGCCGCAACGGGACGAAGCTCAACGGCAAGGCGCTCACCGAGCCCACCGAGCTCAGCCCGGGGGATCGGATCCAGGTCGGCGACTCCACCGTGCACTTCCAGGAGAAGAAGTCGCGGGCGAAGCAGGCCACGGCGCGCGGGGCGCGGCAGCGCGGACCGCTGCAGGACGGGGTGCGCTTCCGCCTGCGGGTGGTCTCCGGCGCGGCCCAGACCAAGGGGGCGGTCGTGAGCGCGCTGCCCTTCGTGGTGGGGAGCAAGGAGAGCTGCGGCCTGGTGCTCGAGGACGACGACGTCGCGGCGGAGCACGTGATGCTCGTGGCCGACCGCGGGCAGGTGCACCTGGTCGACCTCTCGGGCAGCGCGACGACCCTCGACGGGAAGCCCGTGCGCGGGCGGGTCGTGCTCAGCGAGGGCAGCCAGATCGGACTCGGCGGCTCGGCGACGCTGCGGGTCGAGGCCCCGGGCAGCAAGGGCTCGAGCCGCAGCAGCGCGCGCCGCTCGGGGCGCGTCGCCGACTCGGCCCGGCGCAAGGGCGAGTCCGCGCGCGAGGAGCCGCGCCGGGCCCCCGCGGCGTCCGCCCGCCGCGCGCAGCCGTCGGCGGCGCCCGACGACGACGACGACGAGGTCCCGCTGGAGGACGTCGAGGAGCTCTCGAGCCTCGACGACGACGACGGCAGCAGCATCGACCAGGTCGTGGCCCGCGAGGGCGACGTGCTCGACGACGTCGACCTCGGCGCGCGGCTCGAGGCGGCGGCCAAGGAGGAGGGCGCGGGCGGGGGCGGCGGCGGCGTCGTGGGCCTCGTGCTCCTGCCCTTGACCGGCTTGCTCGCCGCGGGCGGGCTGTTCTTCGCCAGCCAGACCCTGTTCACCCAGTCGTTGACCGACCCCCAGCCCGCCAACAACCGGATCCGCAACTGGTCCTTCGAAGAGGTCGCCAAGGACGGGAAGCTCCCCGGCTGGGACCTGCTCGCGAACCAGGCGGCGCGCAGCGCGAACGAGGCGGGCTACGGGCGGGCCTCGCTGGCGCTCACCGCGGCCGCCCCCGAGGAGCCCGAGGTGCGCTCGGACAAGGTCCGCGTGAGCGCGGGGCAGGTCTACCGCGTGCGCGCCGCGACCGCCCACAGCGAGGGCGCCGCGGCGGTGCTCCGCGTCGACTGGTCGCGCGAGAGCGACCCCGCCTGGTCGCGGCAGACCGTGGCGCTGGTCACGGACTTCCGCGAGCGCGGCTGGAAGGACGTCAGCGGCAACGTGGTCGCGCCCCCCGGCGCGACCCACGCGCAGCTCGTGGGCGCGGCCACGGGCAACGGCAAGGTCCGCTTCGACCGCCTCTACCTGGCCGAGGCCACCGAGCCCCGCGA
>JAGQRJ010000135.1 GCA_020425635.1 Planctomycetota bacterium
AGTGGCCGACCCAGGTGCAGCATATCGACGCCTTCCTGTTCGCGAACAAGCGGATCGGCGGCAAGAGCGACCTGGGCAACCTGACGGTCAACGGAGGCATGGCGGCCGCCGAGATCGGCGTGCTCGCTCCGGGTTTCCGACGCACCGTGGTCAGCAACCAGGACTGGCGCTACGTGACCAACGCCCCGGGCAGCGGGACGGTGCCGACGTGGATGAAGAACATTTACAACACGGGCCACGCCAGTCACCCGAAGAACGAGTACGGCGAGAGCACGAGCAAGACCCGGCTCTACTACGACTACCGCCTGCGCAACGGCGGGTTCGGCTTCGACTTCCTGGCGAAGACCGGCGACACGGTCAACTACCTGCGTGAGGGCCGCACCAGCCCGCCCCAGGGCGCCGGGACCATGAGTCAGTTCCCGACCCAGTAAGGGCGACGGACGGTTCCTGCGAGGCGGCCGGTGCTCCTGCACCGGCCGCTGCGCTTGGTTACAAGTGGACCATGCGCGTTCTCACAGACCGTCGCCGAGGCTCGACGCTGGTCCTGGTGTTGATCGCGGTGACGCTGCTCGCGTTGCTCGCCTTCTCGACGGGAGGCCTCGCGCGTCACGCGTCACGCGAGGCCTTCAGCGAGCGCGAGCGCGTGCGCGCGACCTACGCTGCCGAGGGCGCGCTCGAGGCCCTGCGGCTGCAGTTGATTCGTCACTACGAGGCCTCGGGCCTGTCGCCGCGCGCGTGGCTGCGCGCGCTCCAGGACGACCACGCCTACCGCGTCTACGGTGTGCTGCCGTCGAACGGGGTGGCGGCGCCGGTCGAGTGGAGCGAGGTCGGGCCGCGGCCCGTCCCGCCGCCCCCGGGGTCGGCCGCGACCGGGGCGGTGACCTACACCGCCCTCCCCGGCGTGCGGGCCTGGATCGACCTGGTGAGCTACGAGCAGGGCTGGATCGAGCTGGTGGCCGGCACCGACCCGAGCGTGGGCGAGCGCTCCGAGGACGAGCGAATCGCGCTCAGCGTGAGGCTCCGCCTCAGCGTGTATCGCAACGCGATCTTCGACCTCGCCATGCTCGCCGAGACGGTGAACTGCATGTTCTGCCACCTGCACGTGCGCGGAGACGTAGGGTCGATCGGCTTCTTTCGCCCCGGGCTGGGGACCGAGAACGGGAAGGGACGCTACACCGGCGCCGGGAGCCACATCGTCGGCGACGTCTACGTGGGTGACCGCGCCAGCGACGACAGCGACTGGAACGGCTCCAACGACACCCTCGAGGACGCGCGCCTGATCAACGGCACCCGGGTCAGCGGCAGCGTGCAAGAGCACTACCGCGGGCCCTACCTGCCCGAGGACACCTTCGGCAACGACGGGATCCCGGACTTCCCGACCTTCGACCCCGCGCAGGTAGAGCGTCGCGCGCGCAGCGGCGAGGGCTCGCTGCGCGTGGAGGGGGGCGTGTTCGGCGGGCGCTACTCCCCGGGCGCGCACGGGGTGTGGATCGTGCCCTTCGGGGTCGACTGGGACGAGCGGGGAGACCCGGGCACCGGCGCGCTGACGCTCCCCCCCGAGCAGACCCGCGTGATCGACGGAAACCTGGTGATCCTGGGCAGCGAAGACGATCGCCGACCGATCTCGATCGCCGGAAACGTCTTCGTCCGGGGTGACGTCGTGATCCGCGGGCGGGTGACGGGTCGCGGCGCGATCTACGCGGGCCGCAACGTCTACCTGGTCGGGGACCTGCGCTACGTCGATCAACCGATCGGGCGCTTTCCCCTGCGCAACGACCAGGCGGGGGTGGAGGCGATCGAGCAGGGGGTCAGCGAGCTGCGGATCGCAGCCCGCAGCAACGTGGTGCTCGGGGACTGGACCTACGAGGACGAGCACGCCGACCTGCGCCGGGTGGCCGAGCGCCAGGCTCAGGACTTCATGCGCGCCCAGTTCGACCTGGATCGGGTGCGCTTCTACGAGGCCGCCAACGACGGCTCGATCGTCTCCAGCGAGCTGCGGCAGGACCCCAAGGGCGGCGGGTTCTTCGACGACCGCGGGCGGCCGGTGGGCCCCGACCGGATCGCGCGAGTCGACGACGGGCGCTGGGTCGGTCGCCTCGCCAAGCTCAACCCGCTCCGCTACGACGCGGCGCTCGCGCCGGGGCGGGTGATCCGCACGGGCCGCGCCGACGAGGTCGGCGGCGCCGAGTTCGACCCCTGGCTCAGCCAGACCGACTTCCGCGAGATCCTGGGGACCAAGCGCTACAACCTGATCACCGTGCGCGTGCCCGGGACCTCGGACCCTGGAGAGCGCGCCTTCGAGCTCGGGCCCGAGTGGGTCGCGGCCCACGGAGCGAACCTCCCGCGCAGCGTCGACCAGAGCAAGCGCCGGCTCTTCGACGCCGACCTGCTGCGCGGAGGCGAGGTCGGCATGCTGATCTCGGGGGGCTTCGACGACGAACTCTGGCGCGCCGCGCTGATCGCGAAGGACCCGGAGGTCGGCGTCGACTGGCCGACCCAGGTCGAGCACGTCGACGCCTTCCTCTTCGCGCACGGCCGGATCGCGGGCAAGAGCGACCGCGGCAGCCTCACGGTCAACGGCGGCCTGGCCGCGAGCGAGATCGGGGTGTTGGCGCCGGGGTGGCACAACGTGTTCCTCGAGAACACCCACCTGCTCGAAGGCAGCGACGAGATCCCACGCTGGGTGTTCAGCGCGTTTCGTCCGGGGCACGCGGACCACCCGCGCAACGCCTACGGTCACCTCGCGACGAAGTCCTGGATCTACTACGACTACCGCCTGCGCAACGGGGGCTTTGGCTTCGACTTCCTCGCGAGCCTGGGCGACACCTTGCTCTACACCCGCGGGGGGCGGGCCGCCCCTCCGCGCGGGGCCGAGCTCCAGGAGCTCAACCACTTCCCCCTGCGCTGAGCGCGGCGCGGGCCGCCGGGTCGCTCGCGGGCTTCGGGCTGCGCTGATTGGGTATTCTGGGCGCGGAGGCGCGGTGCCCGATTCGTCCCGACCCACGCTCAGTCCTGCCGCCCGCCGCAGCTCCCGCTACGCCTTGCTCGCCTTCGCGATCACGGCCGGAGCGTGGGGGGTGCGCGGCTGCGCGACCCCCGCGCGGCCGGAGCTCGTGCGTGAGCGCGCGGGCCAGGTCGAACCGGGCCGCGCGCACGCCTGGCTGACCGAGCTCCAGGCGCGGCACCCCCGCCGCGGCAGCCCGGCTGCGCGGGCGAGCGTGGCCTTCGTCGCCTCGGCGTTCGCGGAGGCCGGGCTCGTCGACGTGCGCGAGGAGGTGCACGCCCTCGGCGCGGGGCGCGAGCTGCGCAACGTCCTCGGGCGAATCCCCGGAAAGGACGCCGCGCGCTGCGTGGTCCTCGCGGCGCACCACGACACCGTGCCCCAGGCCCCCGGGGCGATCGACGACGGCGGCGCGATCGCGGCGCTGCTCGAGGCCTCCCGCGCGCTGCTCGCGGGGCCGCCGCCGCCCTGCGACCTGTGGGTGATCAGCTTCGACGGCGAGGAGCGCGGCTGCCTGGGGGCCAAGCGTCACCTCGAGGGCCTCGGGGCCGAGGGCCGCGCGCAGGTGCAGGCCGCCCTCGCGGTGGAGCTCGTGGGCTGGACCGGAGACGACCTCGTGGTGCACACGATCCCCCACGGCTTCTCCTGGGACGCCGAGGGGATCAGCCCGGCCTGGGTCCCCGACGGGGTCCGCGGCGCCGCGCGCGCGCTGGGCTACCGGGTCGAGGTCGGCGACCCGCTGATCTCGCCCTTCTATCAGGCGACGATTCGTGTGCTCGGGGTGCAGACCGGGAGCGACGCGGGCGCCTACGCCGAACGCGGGATCCCTTCGGCCATGCTCACCGGTTCGTCGCTGACCAACTTCTACGCGGGCTACCACACCCCGAGCGACGCCATGCCGCGCGTCGACGCCGCGCGGCTCGACGACGCAGCCCGGGTGATCGTGGGCGCGGCCCTCGAGCTCGGCGATCGCGCGGAGCAGGGCGCGCCTCGGGAGCTCGGCGGCGCCTACCTCTGCCTGGGGCCGACGACGATCGACCGGGTCGGGTTGATCGCCCTCGCCCTCGCCGCCGCGGTCCTCGCGCTGCTC
>JAGQRJ010000856.1 GCA_020425635.1 Planctomycetota bacterium
CTCGCTCCGGCGCAGCCCGCCTGCTTCGCAGGCGGCTACCCCGCAAACTCACCACTTCGTGGTGAGGCTTCGTCCACCAGGCTATGTGGTTCGGCTCGAGCCTGAGGACCTGGCGGCGTAGCGCGAGCTTGGACCTGCATGCCCCGGCTAGCAGCTCAGGCGCGGGTCGAGCTATCATCGCTGCACATGTCCGACCTCGAACTGAGACGGCTCCTCAGGGCCTAAGACCTTAGCCAAGACGTGACGCTCCTGAACGAGGCGGTCCAGCTCGCGCTACGGCTGGGCGTCGAGCTCCCCTTCGAGCGCTGGGGGGGGGCGCTGCACCCGGCGCGGAGCTTCTGTTTGGACTGGGACGTCCCATTTTACTTCAGTGCGCTCCTGCCCTCGTTCGTCCCCGCCCCAGGACACACGCTCTCGCGTTGCCTTGGCTGGTGGAAACTCGAGGTCACCGCTCCAGAGGTGCCTCCGCACTTCGCGCTGTGGGCAACGTACCCGGGGAACAACCGCTCGCCGATCCAGGACGAAGTCTCGGCGCTCCGCGCCGTCGGCCTGGAGGGGATCGGCCTTCGCTATCGCGGAATCACCGATGACGAGTTCGAGGCGCTGGGCGAGTGGGAGGAGCTGCGCTACGTCGCTCTCGAGTTCTGCTCCCGGGCGACGCCGGGCGCCTTCGAGCGGTTTCCGCTTGGGCTTCGCGGACTGCAGCTCGCGGACTGTGAGCAGATGGAGTTCGCCGACTTCCACTCGCTCGAGCGCTTCCCACTCCTGAGTTGGCTGTCGGTCAGCGAGGTGCACGCGAGCATCCTGGACGTCGCGGGGCGCCTGCCGGCGCTGACGCGGCTTCACGCGAGCAACTTGGCTGCGACGGAGGCGGACGTCGCGGCCCTCGCAGGCGCGAGTCAGCTGCGCTTCCTGCACCTATCGGTGAGGGACCTGGGCTGCCGTGCGCTCCTCCCGCTCGCGGAGCTTCCACGCCTCAGGCAGCTCGAGCTCGACCTGGGCAGGACGACGAACGAAGAGCTCCGCGTGCTCGAAGCCTTCGAGCAACTCGAGGAGATTCACCTCAACCCGGGCTTGTCCGTGCGCGCGACGCCCACTCGACTGGTGGGCCTCGCTGCAGCACTTCCGAAGCTGCGTCGACTCGGCCTCCAAGCCGCGAGCAGGTGGGGCTGGAGCCCCGCCGAGTGGGAGGCACTTCGCGCCCAGCTACCGGCTCGGGTCCAGCTCGTTGAGTAGGGCACGCCGGCACCTCGCCGTGAGCTTTGCGGGCTAGAGCGCCTGCAGCAGCGCGTAGGGCGTCGCGGGGTCGCTCATGCTCGAGGACTCAGGTGCTGGAGTGGGCTTCGAGGGCCTGGAGCGCGAACCAGCGGTGCAGCTCGCGCATGCGCGCCAGGGTCAAGTCCTCTCGCCCGAGGGTCGGCATGGCGGCGGCCCACTCGGCGAAGTGGGGCACCGGGCGCAGGGCGGCGAACAGGTCCCACTGAGGGAGTTGGGTCAGGTCGAGCGGAGACTGCTCGGCGTAGCGCGCGGTGAAGGCCTGCATGGCCTCGGCCCCGGCGACGAAGAGCAGGTCGAGGCGGGTCACGGCGAGGTCGCCCAGCGGATCGCCGAGGGCCGCGTCCTCCCAGTCGAGCACCGAGGCCAGCGCTCCCTCGCGCCAGAGCACGTTGCCCGGCCAGAAGTCCCCGTGCAACACGCGCACCGGGTTGCGGGACGCGAGCGGCCACGCGGCCTCGAAGGCGCCGCGCAGCTCGGGCTCGAGGAGCTCCGCGTCGAGCTGGGCGGGCCGCGCCGCGAGCAAGGCCTCGACCTGCGCCGCGTAGGGCGGCAAGAACCCGAGCGGCTCGGGATCGAGGGCGTGGATCCGCGCCAGGCGATCGGCGAGCTGGGTGACCCCGGCCGCGAGCGGCGCGGCGCGCGCCTCCACCGCTCCCTCGACGTAGGTCAGCAGCAGGTGCGGCCAGGGCGCGTCGCCCCACGCCAAGGGCTCGGGGGTGGGGACCCCGGCCGCGAACACCGCTCGCCTGACGGCGAACTCGTGCTCGGCGGCCCGCGGGTCGAAGGCGAGGGACCCGGGCCCGATCCGCCGTACGACGAGGGTCCGCGTCCCGCCGGCCTCGCGCACCTCGAGGGCGTGGGTCTCCGCCGAGATCCCGCCGAGCAGCCGCCACGCCCGCACGACCTCCGCGTCGGGCAACGCCCCAGCCACGACCTGCTGCAAGCCCCCGTCCGCCGTCGCGCTCACGGGCCTGCGCCCTCCGCCAGGACCCAGGCCCGGGCGGCCAGGAGCTGCTCGACCGGAGATCGGGCAGGCACGCCGGGTGAAGTCGGGGCGTCTGGGTCGAGGCCGAGGCGGCGCACCAACGCGTCGAGCTCGTCGAAGCTCGCCAGGGCGCGGCGGTCCGAGAGGAGGAACACGTCTGCGAACGCCCCCGGGAGCCCTGCGCGCTGACGGAGCTGGGTCAAGGGCCCGCGCACGTAGC
>JAGQRJ010000857.1 GCA_020425635.1 Planctomycetota bacterium
CGCGAGCCGAGGGCGCGCAGCCCGAGGGGCCGATCTGGAAGGCGCTCCAAGCGCTGAAGCACCCCGCGGCCGCGCTCCCCCCGCGCGAGCGACGGCGCGCGCTGGCCGAGGAGCTGCTCGGGGCGAGGCATCTCCCCCGCTTCGTCGACGCCTCCGACCGACTCGAGGTCAACGCTGGCCGTCGGATCGCGTTCGCCGACGTCGACCTCGACGGCGACCCCGACCTGCTCCTCGGCGGGGCCACCCTCCTGCTCAACGACGGCACGGGGCGCTTCACCCGGGCCCGCGGCTGCGGGCTCTCCGGGGGGGGACGCGGAGGCGTGTTCGCCGACTACGACCACGACGGCGACCTCGACCTCTTCGTCGCCGGGGGCGGGCCCGACCGCCTCTACCGCAACGACAGCACCCCGGGGAAGGTCCGCTTCGCGGACGTCACCGCCACGGTCGCCGAGGGGCTGAACGACGGACACCCCAGCGAGGGCGCCGCCTGGGGCGACCTCAACGGAGACGGCTACCCCGACCTCTACGTCGCGAACTACGAGCTCGACGCGCAGCACATCGACACCGGGACCCCCGACCGCCTGTGGCTCAGCGACGGACGGGGAGGGCTGCGCGCCGCCCACGACCTGATCCAGCAGACCCCGCTCCTCTGCGGGCGCGGCGTGAGCCCCTGCGACGTCGACCAGGACGGCGACCTCGACCTCTTCGTGAGCAACTACCGCCTCCAGCGCGACCTGCTCTTCGTCAACGCGGGCGGCGCCCTGCACGAGCGGGCCCGCGCGCTCGGGGTCGCCGGGGTCCGTCAGCGCGGGGCCTACGGACACACGATCGGCGCGGCCTGGGGTGACCTCGACCTCGACGGAGACCTCGACCTGGTGTGCGCCAACCTCGCGCACCCCAGGTTCATCGCGTTCTCCGACCCGACCTTCGTCTACCTCCAGCGGCGCGACGGGAGCTTCCGCGAGGCGCGGCAGGAGCTGGGGATCTGGTTCGAGGAGACCCACTCGCACCCGCTGCTGTGGGACCTCGACGACGACGGAGACCTCGACCTGACCCTGACCGCGACCTACGCGGGCCGCCCCAGCACCACCTACCGCAACCGCCGGGTCGAAGACGGTCGCCTGCGCTTCGAGGACGTGACCTGGGGCACGAGCACCCGCGTCTTCAACGGCTGGGGCGCCGCCTGCGCGGACGTGGACCTCGACGGGGACCTCGACGCCGCGGTCTCGGCCCAGGGAGGCGTAGAGCTCTGGCTCAACCAGGGCGACGGGCGGGGCAACCGCAGCGTGCGCGTGCGCCTCGCGGGCACCCGCTCCGACACCTGGGGGGCCTACGCGCGCTGCACCCTGACCTTCGGCGACGGCCGCAGCCTCGTGCGCCAGCTGACCCTCGGCTCGGGGACCACCTGCCAGAGCGAGCCGATCCTGCACCTGGGGGTGGGCCAGGACCCAGGGCCCTTCCTGCTCACCGTGCGCTGGCCCCGCGGCGCGACCAGCCAGGTGTGGCTCGGCCCCGGACTCCACACCGTGCGCGAGCCGAGCGGGCTGGCCCCCGGCGCCGCCGACCCCTGGGCGCCCTCGCGCGCGCGTTGAGCTCCCCCGTCGTCGCCGAGTGGTGCGCCCGGCGCACCGGCGCTACACCGAACGCGGAGGGCTTCATGCGGATCGTCCCCTTCGTCTTCACGCTGGGCTGCTGCCTCCTCAGCGGCTGCCCGAGCTCCGGCTCCAGCGCCGCGCCCCCGGACGCCGCGCCGAACGACCGCGTGGTCAAGGCGTTGACCGAGGCCGACCGCGCGCGCCTGCGGGAGCTCGGCGAGCGCTTCGCGACCGCGCTCTCCGCCAAGGACCTCGACACGGTCTCGAGCTATTGGGACCTCGACGGGCTCTGGGACCGCGTCGTCGAGGGGCTCTCGGTCAGCGACGCGATCAACCGTCAGGCCAAGGCCGGGTTCTTGAGCAGCATGCGCGAGGCCAACCACACGCCGCTGTTCGAGCTCGCCGGCTGCACGGTGAGCTTTCGCAAGATCAACGAAGACCCCAAGCAAGGCGCCCTGCTCCTGTTTCGCGCCTTCCAGGGCGACGGCTCACTGGTCTACGTGGAGTGCCTGGTCGACGACCCCAGCGCGACTTCGCCGCGCTTCATCGACGTCTACGCCTACGCCAACGGCGAGTTCGTCTCGCGCACCAGCCGGCGGCTGATCGCGCCCGGCATGGCCGAGGCCTCGAAGACCCCGCTCGCGAAGCTGCTCTCTGGCTCCAAGGTCGACCCCGCGGCGAACGACGCGGTGGTCGCCGCCATGAACCTCCTGCGCAGCGGCGACGCCGAGGGCGCGCTGGCAAAGCTCAACGCGCTCCCCGAGGCCGTGCGCCGGCAGAAGTCGGTCTTGATCCTGCGCCGGGCCGCGATCAACCTGCTCTACGACCCGCTGCAAGAGCCGCCCCCCTACGAGGAGGAGTACCACGCGCTCCTGGGCGAGCTGAAGGCCAGCCTCTCCGACGACCCCCGCGCGCAGCTCATGCTGATCGACTACTACCTGATCGGCGAGGAGTTCGAGGCCTACCACCAGAGCCTCGAGACCCTGGCCGAGGCCGTGGGCGACGACGCCTACCTCGGGTTCCTGCACGCGGTGGGCTACAGCCGCGCGGGCGCGCACGACGAGGCGCTGGCGGCAGCCCGCGCGGCGCTCGCCCAGGAGCCCGGGCTCGACGACGTGCGCCTGGGGACGATCGACCTGCTGGTCGCTGCCGAGCGCTACGAGGAGGCAGCCGCCGCCCTGACCGAGCTCGAAGACGACTACGGCTACACCTTCGACTTCGGCGACCTCCCGCTCATGCGACCGTTCCTCGAGTCCGAGGCGGGTCGGGCCTGGCTCGCCCGCGATCGGGGCGAGTAGCCCTCGCAGCCGTTGCCTCGGGGAATACGGTAGGGTCTCGGGGTGAACGCCCCCCCGCCAACGCCGCCGCGCGCTTCGCCGTGGTTCGAGAACCTGGGCCCCGCCGTGGTGGTGACCTTGATCTCGGTGCCGCTCTCGATGGGGATCGCGATCGCCTCCGGGGTCCCGGCCGCCCGAGGGCTGGTGACCGGGATCGTGGGCGGGCTGCTGATCGGCTCGCTGACCAGCTGCCGCCTCCAAATCAGCGGACCCTCCGCCGGGCAGGCGGTCATGGTCCTCGAGCTGGTCAACCAGTTCGGGGTCCGCTCCCTGGGGGTCGTGGTCCCCCTGGTGGGGCTGCTCCAGACCTTGGCGGGGTTCCTCAAGCTGGGCAAGGTCTTCCGCGCCGTGTCGCCCGCCGTGATCAACGGCATGCTCGCGGGGATCGGCCTGCTGCTCTTCGCCGCGCAGTTCCACGTCATGGTCGACGACCCCCCGCGGGGCTCGGGGCTGCAAAACCTGCTCGGGATCCCTGACGCGGTGCGGCGGGCCATGGGCTTCGACGGCTCGGTGCACACGCACGCAGCTGGGATCGGGGCGCTGACCCTGCTCGTGCTCGTGGTCATGGCCTGGCTCAAGGCGCCCTGGCTGAAGCGGGTCCCCGCGCCCCTGGTGGCGGTGGTCGTGGGCACGGGGACCGCCGCGGCCTTCGGGTTCTCGATCCTGCGCGTCGACATGCCCGACTCGGTGCTGGAGTCCTTCGCGCCCCCGAGCCTCGCCGACCTGCACATGCTCCGCGACCCCTCCCTCTGGCTCTCGGCGCTCGCGCTGACCTTCGTGGCCAGCGCCGAGACCCTGCTCTGCTCGAGCGCGGTCGACGCCATGCACGACGGCCCACGCACCGACTACGACCGCGAGCTCCTCGCGCAGGGCCTGGGCAACGTCGTGTGCGGAGCGCTGGGCGCGCTCCCGACCACCGGGGTGATCACGCGCAGCGGGGCCAACGTGCAGGCGGGCGCCACCGGGCGTCAGTCGGCGATCCTGGTGGGGGCCGGACTCCTGGCCTTCATGGTCGTGCTCCCGGGCCTGCTCGAGGTCGTCCCCACGGCGTGCCTGGCCGGGATCCTCGTGTTCATCGGCTACCAGCTCGTGCGCGGGCGCCCGTACGCCGAGCTCCTGCGCTACGGCTGGAGCGAGCTCTTCGTCTACTTCGTCACCGTGGGCGTGATCGTGAGCGTCAACCTGCTGTCCGGGATCCTGGTCGGGATCGGCCTGGCGCTGGTCAAGCTCGTGATCTCGCGCGGGAAGAGCTTCCACGAGTTCGAGGTCGAGGTGCAGCACGACCGCGAGCACGCGCAGGTGCACGTACACCTCAGCGGCGCGGCCTCGTTCATTCACCTCGCGCGGCTCTCCGGCGTCCTCGAGGCCCTGCCCCCCGACGAGGTGCACCTGCACATCGAGCACCTCGAGTACATCGACCACGCCTGCCTCGACGTGATCAGCAAGTGGGAGCGCCAGCGGATCCGCGCGCACAACCCGGTGCGCGTCGAGTGGGACTACCTGCACCACACCTACTACACACAGAACCTGCTGATCCCGACCCCCGAAGAGCACGTCGAGGTCCCCGAGCACACCCACAGCCTGCTCGACTTCCTCTACCCCGAGGTGATCTACCTGGACGAGCCCTACGCCGACAAGGCCGACGCGATCGACACCCTCGGGCGACACCTCGTGCGTCACTACCGACTCGAGGTCGACGGCAACGCGCTGATCGACTCGATCCACGCGCGCGAGCGACGCAGCTCGACCTGCGTCGGCGGCGGGCTCATGATTCCTCACGGCGTGCTCCGCAGCCGCCAGGGCCTGCACGGAGCGCTGGCGATCTCCCGCGAGGGGTGGAACTTCGAGACGCCCGACGGGCTGCCCGTGCGCTGCATCCTCCTGCTCGCGACCCCTCAGGACTCCGCGGCCCACCACCTCGCCGTGCTCGCCGCCTTCGCCCGGCTGTTCGAGAAGAAGCCCGAGCTCCGCGAGCAGATCCTGGCGGCGGGCTCGCCCCAGGAGGTGGTCGCGCTGCTCTCCAGCGAGGACGCGGCGGAGATCAACTACTCCTTCGACCGACTGAGCGCCGCCCAGGCCGAGGCCCTCCCCCGCCCGGCGACCGC
>JAGQRJ010000136.1 GCA_020425635.1 Planctomycetota bacterium
AGGGGGTGAGCAGCAGCGCGTGGCGATCGCGCGCGCGATCGCCAAGCAACCGGCCGTGCTGCTCTGTGACGAGCCGACCGGGGCGCTCGACTCCACGACGGGGATCCTCGTGCTCCAGGCCCTCGAGCAGATCAACGCCCGCCTGGGCACCACCACGGTCGTGATCACGCACAACGCCGGGATCGCCGACATGGCCGACCGGGTGATCCACCTCAGCGACGGCGCGATCTCCTCCGTCGACGTGAACCGGGTCCGCAAGCCCGCGGCGGAGCTCAGCTGGTGAGCCGGACCCTCGACAAGAAGGTCCTCCGCGATCTGTGGGCCCTGCGCGGGCAAGCGCTGGCGATCGCGGTCGTGATCGCCGGCGGCGTGGCGACCTTCGTCATGTGCCTCTCCGTGCTCCAGACCCTGGAGGAGACCCGCGCGGGCTTCTACCGTGACTACCGCTTCGCCGAGGTGTTCGCCGCGCTCAAGCGCGCCCCGGACGGACTCGGCGAGCGGCTGCGCGAGATCCCCGGTGTGCGCTGGGCGACGACCCGCGTGGTGGCGCCCTTGACCCTGGAGGTCGAGGGCTTCTCCGAGCCGATCACCGGGGAGCTCGTCTCGCTCCCCGAGAACGACCCCGCCGCGCTGAACCAGGTCTACCTCCGGGCGGGGCGCAGGGTCTCGCCCGACCGCGACGACGAGGTCCTGATCAGCGACGGCTTCGCCGAGGCCCACGGGCTCGGGCCGGGCGACAGGCTGCGCTGCGTGGTCAACGGACACCGCAAGGACCTGCGCGTGGTGGGGGTCGCCCTCGCGCCAGACTACGTGTTCCAGCTCGGCCCGGGCACGCTGCTCCCTGACTTCTCGCGCTACGGCGTGCTGTGGATGGCCCGCGAACCGCTGAGCGTGGCCTTCGACATGGACGGCGCCTTCAACCGCGTCTCGCTGACCCTCACCCCCCGCGCAGAGGTCCAGGAGGTGATCGATCGCGTCGACGAGGCCCTCGCGCCCTACGGCGGGACGGGCGCGTTCGAGCGCGAAGACCAGCTCTCGCACCGCTACCTGAACGAGGAGTTCAAGCAGCTCCGGCTGATGGCGCGCATGTTCCCTGCGATCTTCCTCGGCGTCGCGGCGTTCCTGCTCAACGTGGTCGTGGCGCGCCTGGTGAGCACCCAGCGCGAGCAGATCGCTGCGCTCAAGGCCTTCGGCTACTCGAACCTCGAGGTCGGCCTGCACTACGCCAAGCTCGTGGTGGTGATCGTGCTGCTCGGGACGGCGCTCGGGGTGGCCTTCGGCGGTTGGCTCGGCAAGGGCATGAGCGACATGTACATCGAGTTCTATCGCTTCCCGAGCCTGACCTACATGCTCCGTCCGTGGGTCGTGCTCAGCGCCGCGGCGATCAGCCTCGCGTCTGCTCTCGTGGGGACCCTCGTCGCCGTCCGGCGCGCGGTCCAGCTGCCCCCCGCCGAGGCCATGCGGCCTGAGGCTCCTGCGCGCTACCGGGTCTCTTTGGTCGAGCGCCTCGGGCTGCGGCGCCTGCTCCCCCAGTCGGCGCGCATGATCCTGCGCGGCCTCGAGCGGCGACCCGTCAACTCTTCGCTCTCGGTGATCGGGATCGGCTTCGCCTGCGCGCTGCTGATGGTCAGCTCGTTCTTCTCGGACGCCACGGACTACATGATCTACGTGCAGTACAACCTGGTGCAGCGCGAAGACCTGACGGTCAACTTCGTCGAGCCGACCTCGCGCAAGGCGCTGTTCGAGCTCCAGGGCCTGCCGGGGGTCTGGCGCGGTGAGCCCTTCCGCAGCGCGGGCGTGATCCTGCGCAGCGAGCAGCGCTCCTACCGCACCGGACTCCAGGGCGTGGCCCCGGGCAACGAGCTGCACCAGCTCCTCGACGCGAAGCTGCGGCCCTTTCAGCCGCCCGCCGAGGGCCTCCTGCTCAGCGACGCCGTGGCCAAGATCCTGCGCGTCCAGCCCGGCGACCGGATCGTGGTCGAGGTGCTCGAGGGGGCGCGCCCGAAGGTCGAGGTCGAGGTCGCAGCGCTGGTGCGCGAGTTCGTCGGGACCTCCTGCTACATGTCACTCGACGCCCTCAACCGTCTGCTGGGGGAGGGGCACGCGATCACCGGGGCCCACCTGACCTACGACCCGCGCTACGAGGCCGAGATCTTCAGCGCGCTCCACGACCGCCCGCGGGTCGCGGGGATCCTCAGCGTTGGGAGCTCGCTGGCGACGCTGCGGGAGACCATGCAGCGCCAGCTGCTCACCTTCGCCTTCTTCAGCACCCTGCTGGCCTCGAGCATCGCCTTCGGGGTGGTCTACAACGCGGCGCGAATCGCGCTCTCCGAGCGCAGCCGCGAGCTGGCGAGCCTGCGCGTGCTCGGCTTCACCCGCTGGGAGATCTCGACGATCCTGCTCGGTGAGCTGGGCTTGCTGACCGCGCTCGCGATCCCCGTGGGCTGGGGGATTGGCCTGGGGCTCTGCTACGGCATGGTCCAGACCTGGCAGAACGACCTGTTCCGCATTCCGTTCGTGGTCGAGACCCAGACCTTCACCTTCGCCGCGGTGGTCGTGCTCGTCTCCGCCGCGATCTCCGCGTTCGTCGTGCGCCGACGGCTGGATCGCCTCGACCTCGTCTCCGTGCTCAAGACCCGGGAGTGACCATGCGCTGGCTCCGTCGACTCGTGACCCTCCTCGTCGTCGCGCTCGTGATCGTGGCGATCGGCTACGGCTTCGTCCCCAGCCCGCCGCGGGTGGCCGTCGCGGCCGTCGCTCGCGGCCCCCTGCAGGTCACCGTGCGCGAGGAGGGCCGCACCCGCGTCAAAGATCGCTACGTGATCTCGGCGCCGGTCCCCGGGTTCGGTCAGCGGGTGACCCTCGAGGTCGGTGACACCGTGGCCCAGGGGCAGAGGGTCCTCGAGATCCAGCCCCTGCGCTCGACCCTCCTCGACCCGCGAACCCGGGCCGAGGCCATGGCGCAGGTCTCGGTCGCCGAGGCGCGGCTGAAGTCCACCGAGCAGCAGGCCGCGGCCGCGGCCAGCCAGGCGAGCCTGGCGGAGACCGAGCTCTCCCGGCTGCGGGGGCTCTACGCCGACGGCACCGGGACGCGCGCCGACGTCGACCGCGCGGAGGCCGAGGCGCGCTCGACCTTGGCCATGCGCCACTCGGCCGAGTTCGCGGTCGACGTCGCCCGGCACGAGCTCGAGGGAGCGCGCGCTGCGCTGCAGTTCTCCGAGGCCGGTGCAGGGGCGCCGTCCGAGGCCGTGCAGGTGCGGTCTCCCTTGGCGGCGCGGGTCCTGCGGGTGCTGCACGAGAGCGAGGGGGTCGTCCAGGCGGGCGCCCCGATCGTGGAGATCGGCGACCCGAGCGCGCTGGAGGTCGAGGTCGAGGTCCTCTCGGCCGACGCCGTGCGCATCGAGGCAGGCATGCGCGTGATCCTCGATCGCTGGGGCGGCGCGCCGCTCGCGGGCGAGGTCCGCGTCGTCGAGCCGATCGGCTTCACCAAGGTCTCGGCCCTCGGGGTCGAGGAGCAGCGCGTGCTCGTGATCGTCGAGATCCGCGCCCCGCGCGAGGCCTGGAGCGAGCTCGGCGACGGCTACCGCGTGGAGGCGACCTTCGTGCTCTGGGAGGGCCTGGACGTGCTGCAGATCCCCAACAGCGCGCTGTTTCGCAGCGACGACGGCTGGAGCGTCTACGTCTACGAGCAGGGGGTGGCGCGGGCTCGCGGCGTGACCCTCGGGCGTCGCAGCGGCCTGCGGGCGGAGGTCGTCGCCGGCCTCGACGAGGGCGAGCGCGTCGTGACGCACCCTGACGACCAGATCGCGGACGGTGTCGCGATTCGCCTGCGTGAGTGAAGGCGGGCAGCCGAGAGGAAGCACGCGTCGTCGGCCCCAAAGCGCGGGGGCGAGCCGACCCCCGCCTCAGCCGCGAGCCGAGAGCGCGCCCTCGAGGTAGGCGACCGCGTGGCTCACGGAGTCGAGCCGGGGGTAGTCGCGCTCGGGGACCTCGACGCCGAGGACCTCGTTGAGGCGAATCACCAGGTTCAAGAGGTCCATGGAGTCGAGGTCCATTTGGTCGCGGAGGGGGGCGTCGGGGTCGAGCGCGTCGGGCTCGGCGTCAGGCGCCACGTGGACCAGGGCGTCGAGGAAGGTCTGCCGTAGTTCGCTTGGGGTCACAGGGCCTCCGGGTGCTGGAGCAGGGTCGCGACGCGCTGGAGGAACTTCGCGCCTCCCAGGCCGTCGCTCACGCGGTGGTCCGCTGCGAGGGTCAGCTCGACGGCAGGCGCCGCCACGACTTGCCCCTCGACCACGCGCGCCACCTCGCGGATCCGTCCGCAGCCGACGATCGCCACCTGGGGCGGGTGGATCACCCCGTAGACGCGATCGACGCCGGCCTCGCCCAGGTTCGTGACGGTGATCGTCGGGGAGGTCAGCTCGGCGCCGCGGAGGCGTCCCTGGCGCGTGCGGTTGACCAGGTCCCGCAGACCGAGCATCAGCTCGCCGAGGGTGCGCTCCTCGGCCTTCTGCAGCGCCGGCGCGACGAGCCCGCCGCCCCGCAGGGACACCGCCACCCCGAGGTGGACGGCCGCCGCTCGCTCGAAGGCCCCCTCGCGGAAGTGGCCGTTCATGTCGGGGGCCTCGGCCGCGGCCAGCGCCACGGCCTTCAGCAGCAGGCAGGCCGGCAGGAGCCGCTCGGCCACGGCGCGGCGCGCGTTCTCCTCGGCGAGCCAGGCCAGGGGCCGGGTGAGGTCAGCCTCGAGGGAGAGGTAGTAGTGGGGGATCTCACGCTTCGAGCGCGCCATGGCCGCGGCGATGGTTTGGCGTAGGGTTTGGGGCCGTGAGGCCGGGCGGGATTCAGCCGCTGGAGCAGTCGGGACCCCCGGCGGGTGCTGCGCGGCCGCGCGCTCGACGTCCTCGAAGCTCACGCTCCGCTGAGGGCCCGTGGGGTTCACGGAGGCCAGGTCGATCCCAAGCTCCTCGGCGCGCCGGCGAGCTCGCGGCGAGGCCTTGATCGTTTCCTCGCTCGGCGCGGGGTCTGCGGGGGGAGCCTCGGCGCCGGGGGCGGACGGCCGCGGCGCGGCGGAGGGCAGGGGCACGCCTGGGGGGTGGGCCGGCGTCTCGGTCTCGAGCAGCGCCAGCACACCGCCCACGGGGACCGTGTCTCCCGGGGCGGCCACCAGCTCGGCGACGACCCCGTCTTCCCACACCTCGATCTCGACGCCCGCCTTGGAGGTCTCGACGACGGCGACCAGGTCTCCGCGCTTGACGGCGTCTCCTGGGCCAACTCGCCACTCCACGAGCTTGCCCTCGTCCATGTCGGCCCCGAGGGACGGCATGCAGAACTCACTGAGGCTCACGCGAGGACGCCCCGTACCGCGTCGAGCACGTCAGCGAGCTGGGGCAGCGCTGCCTGCTCCAGGTGCTTGGCGTAGGGCATGGGGACCTCGGCGCTGCAGACGCGGGTGGGCGGCGCCTCGAGCTCGTAGAAGGCCTCCTCGGCGATTCGCGCGCAGACCTCCGCGGCCAGGCTCCCGCTCCGCCACGCTTCGTCGATCACCACCGCGCGCCTTGTTCGGCGGACCGACTCCAGGATCGTGGCCTCGTCGAGCGGGCGCAGCACCCGCAGGTCGATCACCTCGGCCTGGATCCCTTCGGCCTCGAGGGTGCGCGCGGCCTCGAGGGCCAAGGCCACCGTGCCGCCGTAGGTCAAGAGGGAGACGTCGCGCCCCGGCCGGGCGATCTGGGCCTTGCGAATGTCGACCTCGGGGGGCTCGCCCGTCAGGGCGGCGGTCTCGTTGTAGAGCGAGTTGTGCTCGAAGATCAGCACCGGGTCGGGGTCTTGGAGGGCAGGCCAGAGCATGCCCCGCGCGTCCTGGATCGTCGCCGGAGCGAGGATCTTGATCCCGGGCACGTGCGCGTACCAACCCTCGAGGCTGTGGGAGTGTTGGGCCGCGAGCTGTCGCCCCGCGCCCGTGGTCATGCGGATCACCAGCGGGACCCCGAACTGGTTGCCGGACATGTGCCGGAGCGTCGCCGCCGTGTTCACGATCTGGTCGAGGGCCAGGAGGCTGAAGTTGACGGTCATGACCTCCACGATCGGGCGCAAGCCCCCCAGGGCGGCCCCGATCCCAGCGCCCACGAAGGCCGACTCGGAGAGGGGCGTGTCGCGGATCCGCTCCTCGCCGAACTCCTCCAGCAAGCCCTTGCTCACCGCGTAGCAGCCGCCGTAGCGGCCCACGTCCTCGCCCATGAGGAACACCCGGGGATCCCGGCGCATGGCGTCACGGATCGCCTCCCGCATCGCCTCGCGGTAGCTGACCGTCGACATCCTGAAATCTGGAGTCATTCGGGGGCTCCCTCGGCGTAGACGAAGCGACAGAGGTCGGAGACGGGCTCGAACTCCGCGGCCTCGGCGAAGGCGACAGCGTCCGCCACCTCGCTGGCGACCTCGGCCTCCAGGCGTTCGCGGTCGCCGGGCTCGAGGAGCCCCGCCTGCTCGAGCCGCTCGGGGAAGGTGACGAGCGGGTCACGCTCCTTCCAGCGCTCGACCTCTTCGCGGTCGCGGTAGAGCTCGGGGTCGAACATGGAGTGCGGGCGAAAGCGGTAGGTCTTGACCTCGAGGAAGACGGGCTCGCCGCTGCGGACGCGGTCGACGCAGGCTCGCGCCGCGGCCGCGACGGCCAGCACGTCCATGCCGTCGACCGCCTGAGCGTGCAGGTCGTAGCTCGCGGCCTTTCGGCAGAGGTCGACCTGCGCCTCCGAGCGCGCGAGCGCGGTGCCCATGGCGTAGAGGTTGTTCTCGCACACGAAGAGCACGGGGAGCCGCCACAGGCGCGCGAGGTTCAGCGACTCGTGGAACTCGCCCTCGGCCACGGCGCCCTCGCCGAAGAAGCAGCAGGTGATCTGCTTCCGCCCTTGCAGGCGGTCCGCCAGCCCCAGCCCCACCGCCAGGGGGAGGTGCCCGCCGACGATCGCGTTGCCCCCGTAGAACCGGGCGGCGGCGTCGAAGAGGTGCATGGAGCCCCCTCGCCCGCGGCTGCAGCCCGCCTGTTTGCCGAACATCTCGGCCATGATCGAGCGCGCCGAGATCCCGCGCAGCAGGGCGTGGCCGTGCTCGCGATAGGTGGCCACCACCGCGTCTCCAGGCTCGAGCTGCTCGAGCACGCCGACGCCGCCCGCCTCCTGACCGATGTAGAGGTGCAGGAATCCGCGGATCTTGGACTTGGTGTAGAGCTCCGCCGAGGCCTCCTCCATGCGACGGACGCGCAGCATTTGCCGCCACAGGTGCAGGCCTTGCTCGCGTTCGATCCCCAGCGCTTCGCTCACGAGGCCTCCTCCAGCGTTGACGTGTCGCCCTCCGGGAGTCCGAGCTCACGGGCCTTGAGCAGGCGCCGCAGGACCTTTCCGCTCCGCGTCCGCGGCAGGGTCGTGACGAACTCGATCTCCCGGGGGGCCACGGCCGGCCCCAGGCGTTTGCGGGCGTACGCCATGAGCTCGGCGCGCAGCGCCTCGTCGGGGGCGCGCCCCGCGGCGGGGATCACGAAGGCCTTGACCACCTCCATGGCCACCGGGTCGGGCTTGCCGATCACGCCAGCCTCCGCGGCGCCCGGGTGCTCCATGAGCGCGCTCTCGACCTCGAACGGCCCGACCAGGTGCCCGGAGGAGTTGATCACGTCGTCCGCGCGCCCCACGAACCAGAGCAGGCCGTCCGCGTCGCGGCGGGCCAGGTCTCCCGTCAGATACCAGCTGTCCTTGAAGCACCGCCGATAGCGGGCTTCCTCGTTGAGGTAGGCGCGGAACATCGAGGGCCAGCCCGCGCGGATCGCGAGCTCGCCCTCCTCGCCGGGCGGCGCGGGCTCGAGGGCGTCGCCCCGCCGCGCGAGGATCGCGGCCTCGATCCCGGGCAGCGTGCGGCCCATGGCGCCGGGGTGAATGTCCTCGGCGGCCAGGTTCGCGATCAGGATTCCGCCGGTCTCCGTCTGCCACCAGGTGTCGTGGATCGGGAGCCCGAGCGCCTCGACGCCCCAGCGCACCGCGTGCGGGTTCAGCGGCTCGCCGACGCTCGCGACGTGGCGCAGGCGGCTGAGGTCGACCGCGCGGGGGAGGTCCATGCCCGCCCGGATCAAGAGCCTGAGCGCCGTCGGCGCGGTGTACCACACCGTCACGCGCTGCTCGTCGAGGATGCGGTACCAGCGCTCTGGGTTGAACTCGCCCTCGTCGACGATCGAGGTCACGCCGTTGGTGAGGGGGCCCACGATCCCGTAGGACACACCGGTGACCCACCCGGGGTCCGCCGTGCACCAGTAGACGTCCTCGGGGTGCAGGTCCAGCGCCCAGCGCGCGCTGAGCCGATGCCAGATGACCGCGCCGTGCGCGTGCAGCGCGCCCTTCGGCTTGCCGGTGGTTCCGCTCGTGAAGTGCAGGAGCGCGGGGTCGTCCTCTCGAGTCTGGGCCGCCTCCTTCGTCGGTGTGGCCTCCTCGAGCAGCCGCGTCAGCGAGAGGGTTCCCTCGGGGCAGGCGTTCGGATCGCCGGTGAGGAGCACGAACTCGAGGGCAGGAAGCCGGTCGCGTATCGGCGCGACCTTGCGCGTGTAGAGCGCGGGCGTGGTGACCAGGACGCGGCCCGCGCCGATCTCCATGCGCGTTCGAATCGGCTCGGGTCCGAAGGCCGCGAACAGCGAGCAGAACACGGCGCCGTGGCGCAGGGTGCCCAGCGCGGCGACGTAGAGCTCGGGGATCCGCCCGGCGAGGGCGAACACCCGGTCTCCAGGTCGAACGCCGAGGCCTTCGAGGACCCCCGCGAAGCGCGCGGTTCCCTCGCGAAGCCCTGCCCAGGTGAGGTCTTCGACCTCGCCCCCACGGCGGAGGAAGCGGAACGCGACCCGCTCGGGGGCGCTCGTCGCGTAGCGGTCCACCGCCTCGAAGGCGATGTTCAGCCCGCCTCCCGGGAGCCCTGCGAGCTCGGCCCGCGCGGTGTCCCAGCTGAAGTCGGCGCAGGCTCGGGCGTAGTCGGGGAGGGTCGGGGTGAGCTCGGGGGGCCCTTTGCGAATCACCTCGTCCACGCCCTGCCCCCCTGTTCGGCCACGTCAAACCACACGCGCGGGGCGCCTGGCTACGACCCCGCCGCACTCCCCCAAGCAACCCTCGATCCAGCCCGCAGCCCTCGACGGGGGACCCGCTTCGGGTGTCAGATCCCCCGAGGCTGGGGGATATGCCCCAGCCAGGCCGGCGAAGCCGAGCCCGGCGGTGGGTCCAGAGGTGGCACTCAGCTTGCAGCCCGTCCGAGCCCAAGGAGGGCTCATGCGCGAGTCGTACCCGACCCAGGCGGCCATGCACGCCGATCACATGCGCTGGCTCGACGAGCACGCGGCATGGCTCGACGACCTGCACACCTGGAGGCTGCAGCAGGCCCGGGCCTTGGCCGACCTCACGCGCTTGAGCTCAGAGCTGCAGCGCCACGGAGCGGCCCTCCTCGAGCACGACGGCCAGATTCGCGCGCACGTGCACGGCCTGCGCAAGCACGAGCGCGAGCTGGGCGTGCTCGGGGAGTTCGGCGTGGGTGAGCAGGCGGACCCGCTGGTGCACAGTCACCTGGCTTGGGCCGAGCGCCACCAGGCCCTGGGCCAGGCCCACGAAGCGCTCAAGCACCACCACCGCAAGGCGCTGGCGGAGTTGACGCGGCTCTTGCGTGAGCTCGCCGCCGCGGAGGACGCGTAGGTGACCGGCTTCGAACCAGCGGCGGATCTCGCGCAGGCCTGGCTGCTCGACCTCGAGCGCGAGCTCGGGTCGGCGAGTCCGCGCCTCGCCAGGCAGGCGCTGCGCGCGACCCTCCACGCCCTGCGGGACTACCTGACCGTCGACGAAGCCGCGCGCCTCGGCGGGCAGCTGCCCCTGCTCTGGCGTGGGCTGTTCTACGAGAACTGGACCCCCAGCGCGGCGCCCAAGCGCCTGCTGGGGGTCGGCCCGTTCCTCCAGGCCGTGCGCGAGCACCACGGGGGGCCGCTCGACTCACGTCGGGTGGTGCGCGGCGTGTTCAAGGTGCTCTGCGCCCACGCGGGGCGGGGGGAGATCGAGCCCCTCGACCGCGTCCTCCCCGCGCCCTTGCTCAAGCTCTGGCCGAGGGATCGTGCGGCGTGCCCCGAACACGAACACGAGGAGCGCGAGCCCACCGTGGCCCGCGTCATGACCCGGGGAGTCTACTATTCGGGCCCCGAGTGCTCGCTGAAGGACGTCCTCGAGCGAATGGACGAAGCGCGGGTGCGGCACTTGCTGGTCGTGCTCCGGCCGGAACTCGCAGAAGGCGGGGCCGCCGTGCCTCGACACGCGATCCTGGGCATGCTGAGCAACCGCGATTTGCTGCGCCACCTGCGCGCGCGCCCCGCGGGCAACGTGCGCCTGGACCGCCTGCGCGTGAGCGACCTCATGACCCCGGCCCCCTTGATCTCGGTGGGGCCGGACAGCTCGCTCTCGGCGGCGGCGGAGGTCATGCGCCGTCACCGGGTGAGCGCGCTCCCCGTGCTCGACGAGCGGGAGCTGCTGGGCCTCGTCACGAGCGAAGACCTGCTCGAGGCCGCCTACCCTCCTCCTCAGCCCGCGCAGCGCGCGGCCGACGTCGCCTGACTCCGCGGAGCTGACTGGCTAAGCGGGCGAGCCTTCGCGGCGGTCGAGCTCGCGCTCCGCCGCCACGATCGTGCGTGTCGTCTCGATCACCGCGTCGGCGGTGAGGCTCACCGAGTCGATCCCCAGGCTCACGAGGAACGCCGCGAAGTCGGGGTGGTCCGAGGGCGCCTGTCCACAGATCCCCACGGGCTTGCCCGCGGCGTGGGCCGTGGTGATCAGCTGGGCGCAGAAGCGTTTGACCGCTTCGTTGCGCTCGTCGAAGAGGGCCGCGATTCGATCGGAGTCACGGTCGACGCCGAGCACGAGCTGGGTCAGGTCGTTGGTCCCGATGGAGAACCCGTCGAAGACCTCGGCGAAGCGGTCGGCGAGGATCACGTTGGAGGGGACCTCGGCCATGACGTAGACCTCGAGGCCGTCCTTGCCGCGCTCCAGGCCTCCCTCGGCCATGACCTCGAGCACGCGCAGCCCCTCCTCCGGGGTGCGACAGAACGGGATCATGACCTTGAGGTTCGTCAGGCCGAAGACCTCGCGCACGCGGCGCACGGCGGCGACCTCGAGCTCGAAGCCCTCCTTGAAGTCGGGGTGGTAGTAGCGGCTGGCCCCGCGCCACCCGAGCATGGGGTTCTCCTCGTCGGGCTCGAAGCCGCTCCCCCCGACCAGGCGCGCGTACTCGTTGGTCTTGAAGTCCGAGAAGCGCAGGATCACGGGTCGGGGATAGAAGGCCGCCGCCAGGGTGCCCACGCCGTGCGCGAGCTGCTCCACGAGGTATTCGCGAGGGTCGTCGCGCTCGCCGACGACCTGGCGCACCGCGGCCTGGTCTTCGGCGGTGAGGGTCGCGAAGCGCGTCAGGGCGAGGGGGTGCACCTTGACCCAGCCCGCGTAGACGAACTCCATGCGCGCCAGCCCGATCCCGTCGGAGGGGAGCTGCGCCTGGCTGAAGGCCACCTCCGGGTTGGCGACGTTGAGCAAGACCTTCGTGCGCTGCGGGCGCTCGAGCTGCGAGGGGTCGACCTCGAGCACCCGGAAGGGGAGGGCGCCGGCGTAGACGTAGCCCGTCTCACCCTCGGCGCAGGAGACCGTGACCTCCGCGCCGTCGCTCAGCTTGGCGCACGCTCCGCTGGCCCCGACGACCGCCGAGAGGCCCATTTCGCGGGCCACGATCGCGGCGTGGGAGGTCCGCCCGCCGCGCTGGGTGACGACGGCCGAGGCCTTCTTGAGCAAGGGCTCCCAGTCCGGGTCGGTGATCTCGGTGACCAGGACCTCGCCGGCCTGGAAGGTGTGCATGTCGGCGAGGTCCAGGATCACTCGCGCGTGTCCGGTGGCGACTCCGTCACCGACCGCGAGGCCCTCCACGATCGGTTCGCCTCGCTGCTCGAGGGTGTACTGGCGCAGCACCGGCGAGGTCCGCTGCGAGTGCACCGTCTCGGGGCGGGCCTGGACGATGAACAGCTCCCCGCTGACCGCGTCCTTGGCCCACTCGATGTCCATGGGCGCGCGCGCGCCGTCTGTGCCGTCGGCGCTCCAGTGGTCCTCGATCTCGAGCGCCCAGCGCGCCAGCGTGAGCGCGTCTTCCTCGCTCAGCGAGAAGCGCGCGCGGTCCTCGGCGGAGACGGTCTCGTTCTGCAGCTGCTCGCGCGCGGGGTCATAGACCAGGCGCTGCTCCTTGGCGCCGAGCTGCTTCCCGACGAGCGAGGCGAAGCCCTGGCGGAGGGTCGGCTTGTGGACGACGAAGGCGTCGGGGCCGACTCGACCCTGGACGACGTTCTCTCCCAGCCCCCAGCTCGAGGTGATGTAGATCACGTCGCGAAAGCCGCTCTCGGGGTCGAGGGTGAAGATCACCCCCGAGCTGGCCCGGTCGGAGCGCACCATTTGCTGGACCCCCGCCGACAGCGCGACCTTGAGGTGTTCGAAGCCGCGCTTCTCGCGGTAGCTGATCGCGCGGTCGGTGTAGAGGCTCGCGTAGCAGCGGCGCACGCGGTCGAGGAGCTGCTCCTCGCCCCGCACGTGGAGGAACGACTCCTGCTGCCCCGCGAAGCTCGCGTTGGGCAGGTCCTCGGCGGTGGCCGACGAGCGCACCGCCACCGGGAGCCCCGCTTCCCCCGCCCGCGTGCAGAGCTCGCGGTAGGCCTTCCGGAGCTCCTCGGCGAGGGCCGGGGGGAACGTGCCCGCGAGGATCGCCGTGCGCACCTGGGCCCCGCGGCGGGACAGGTCGGCGACGTCGTCGAGGTCGAGCCCGGTGAGGGCGTCCTGGATCTGGGTCACGAGTCCGTTGGCCTCGAGGAAGCTGCGGTAGCCCTGGGCCGTGACCGCGAAGCCTTGGGGCACGCGGCACCCGGCAGCAGCCATGCGCCCAATGAGCTCCCCCAGCGCCGCGTTCTTTCCGCCGACCTGGGGGATCGCCCGCAGGTCGACGTCCTCGAACCACTTGATCCACTGCATGGCCACACGCTCCCCACGAGAAGGAGCAAATCCTAGCCCACGGGGCCCGCGCCCCGGGAAGCCGACCCAAGGCACCTCCGCGACGCGCGGGGGGAGGGGGATCTCACCCACCTCGGGGTCACCTCACCCGATGTGCGCCAATTTGGCAGAACAGAACCCGAATAGATTGCGCGTTCTGGATTTGTGCATTGGCCCCGGCCTTGCTCTATCTCCCGCGAGGAGGGCGCATGACCCCGAGCAAACTGCCGAACGATCTCCGTCAGCCGTGGCTGGTCGCGGCCTGGCCCGGCATGGGCCACGTCGGAATCCTGGCCGCGACTTACCTGCTCGAGCACCTTGGCGCCGAGCGGATCGGTGAAATCGAGTCCCAGGATTACTTCGACCTGAGCGAGGTCGCCGTGTCGGGCGGGCTCATGCAGCCGCCGAGGCGACCGCGCGGCGTCTTCTACGCCTGGCGCGACCCGCAGGGGAAGCGCGACCTGGTGATCTTCTTGAGCGAGGCGCAGCCTCGCACCCGGGGCTACGCGCTGTGCGAGAAGCTGATCGGCGTGGCCCTCGAGCTGGGCGTCACGCGGGTGACCACCTTCGCGTCCATGGCCTCGCCCGTCGACCCGCAGGCGGCGTCGCGGGTCTACGCCATGGCCTCCGACCCGGCGACCCTGGCGCAGTTCACGGCGCAAGGGGCGCTGCCGCTCGAGCAGGGGGAGATCAGCGGGCTCAACGGCGTGCTCCTGGTGGCGGCGCACGCCCAGGGCTTGCCCGGTCTGTGCCTGCTCGGGGAGTTCCCCTACTTCGCGCCGACCTTGCCGCAGCCGAAGGCCGCGGCCTCGATCCTGCGCGTGTTCTGCGCCGCGTCGGGGCTCGAGGTCGACCTGGCCGGCCTCGACAGGCAGGCGGAGTTCGTCGAGGGTCGTCTGACCGAGCTCCTCGGCGAGCTCAAGCAGAGCGCGCGGGCGCACCTCGTGGAGCACCAGCCCGAGCTGGTGCAGCCCGAGCCCGTCGCCACCGAGCAGAAGCAGGAGGCAGGGATCGATCCCGCGGTGATCGCGCACGTCGAGGCCCTGTTCGCCGAGACCGAGCGCGATCGCAGCAAGGCGCTCGAGCTGAAGGCGCTGTTGGACGAGCACGGGCTGTTCAAGGGCTACGAGGACCGCTTCCTCGACCTCTTCAAGCGCGGCGAGTAGGGGCCTCGTCTGCCCCGAACACGAGGGGCACGAAGCGAAACGGGCCCAGCTCGTCGAGGGAGAACCCGCTCCCGCGCTGGGTGAAGCGGTACATGCGCTGGGTGTCGTCGCAGCGCCCGACCGGCAGCACCAGGCGTCCGCCGAGGGCGAGCTGCTCGAGGAAGGCGTGGGGCACGATCGCGGCGCCTGCGGTCACCACGATCGCGTCGAAGGGCGCCTCGTCGGGCAGCCCCAGGGTGCCGTCCGCGGTCACGACGTGCACGTTGTCGAAGTTCAGCCGTCGCAGGCGCTCCCGCGCCTGCTCGGCGAGCGGCGCGCGGCGCTCGACCGTCCATACCTCCCGCGCCAGGCGCCCGAGCACCGCGGCGCCGTAGCCGGAGCCTGCGCCGACCTCGAGCACCTTCTCGCTCCCGGTGAGGCTCGCGGCCGCCGCCATGAAGGCCACCACGAAGGGCTGGGAGATCGTCTGGTCCAGGCCGATCGGGAGCGGGTGGTCGCCGTAGGCGCGCTCGCGCACGTCCTCGGGCACGAAGCACTCCCGCGGCACCTGGCCCATGGCGTCGAGCACCCGGGGGTCCTGGATCCGCGGGCGCAGGTCATGGTCCAGCATGTGGGCGCGCTGGCGGGCGTAGCTGCTCATGCCGAGACCCTCCCAAACCCAGTGCCACGACGCAAACGCGCGCGCGCGGTCCGCGGGCTGGGGGATATGCCCCAGGGGGCGGCGGACGCGGCTGCGCCCGCGTTCGGGTCGCTTCTTGCTATACGTGGGGCATGCAGTCTTCTCCTCCGTGGCCAGCGCGCGCCTCGCGGCTCCGCCGCGACGACTTGGGCCTCCTCTTCGCGGAGCTCCGCGCTGCGGGTTACGCGGTGTTCGGCCCCACGCTTCGCGACGGCGCGATCGTCTACGCACCGCTCGAGGACGAGGCTCAGCTCCCTCACGGGTGGACCGACGAGCAGGGTCCCGGACGGTACCGCCTGCGCCGCCGCGACGACGAGGCGGCCTTTGGCTACGCCGTGGGTCCGCACTCCTGGAAGCAGCTCCTGCACCCGCCCGAGCAGCGCGTGTGGCGCGCCGAGCGGGGGGAGGACGGGCGCCTGGAGTTCGTGCCCGGGGAGCTCGAGGCCCCCCCGCGCGCCTTCGTCGGGGTCCGCGCCTGCGAGCTGGCGGCGATCAGGATCCAGGACCGCGTGCTCCAGGAGGGAGCCTTCCGCGACGCAGGCTACGCCGCCCGGCGTGAGGCCGCGTTCCTCGTGGCCGTCGACTGCGGGTCCCCCGCCGCGACCTGCTTCTGCACCTCGACCGACTCGGGGCCCGGGGTCGAGGCTGGCTACGACCTGGCGCTGACCGAGGTCTGCGCAGACGACGCGCACTACTTCCTCCTCGACGCGGGCAGCGCCCGCGGGCGCGCCGTGCTCGAGGGGTTGCCGCTGGAGCCCGCGAGCGAGGCCGAGCAGGCG
>JAGQRJ010000858.1 GCA_020425635.1 Planctomycetota bacterium
GCGGCGCTCCTCGCGAGCCCCAAGATCCGCGACGAGCACGCGGCGGTCGTGCGCGGGATCCGCGCGAGGCTGAGCGAGCTCGGCCTCGAGCTGGAGGTACCCGGCCCTCGGCTGCGGCGGCTCGCCGAGGCGCAACATGTGGAGACCCCGCTCGCCGGGCCCCGCGGCGGGCACGGGCTGTGGTCGCTGGTCGAGCGCCTGCACCCGACCCCCGCCTTGGGCGGCGAGCCCCAGGGGCCCGCTCAGCGCTGGCTCGAAGACCACGAGCCCGTCGAGCGCGGATGGTTCGGCGCGCCCCTGGGCTGGGTCGATCGGGCGGGCGACGGCGAGGCCTGGGTCGCGATCCGCGGCGCCTTGCTCGACGGCCCCACGGCTTGGGCCTACGCCGGCGCCGGAGTGGTCGCCGGGTCGGACCCCGCCGCCGAGTGGGACGAGACGGAACTCAAGCTCACCGCGGTGACGAACGCGCTCGAGGCAGCGCGAGTGGAGGACTCGTGAGCAACACGGCTCTGCAAAACCAGCGTTTCGCTGGGGACCTGGTCGGGGCGTTGGCCGGCGGCGGGCTGCGGCACGTCGTCGCCTCCCCGGGGGCGCGGAACGCGCCGCTCCTGCTCGCGGTCGCCGCTTGCCCCACGATCGCCCTGCACATGGTGCTCGACGAACGTGTGGCGGGCTTCGTGGCCCTGGGCTTGGCCCGAGCGACGGGGCGCGCGGTGGGCCTCCTCTGCACCTCGGGCAGCGCGGCTGCGCACTACTACCCGGCGGTGCTGGAGGCCGAGGCCTCCGGCGTGCCCTTGCTCGTGCTCAGCGCGAATCGACCGCCCGAGCTGCAAGACTGCGGGGCGGCGCAGACCCTCGAGCAGGCCCGCCTGTTCGGTGAGCACGCGTGCCACTTCCGCTCGCTGGGTCCCGCGGACCCCGCGTTCAGCGCGGCGGTGCTCGCCGGAGTCAGCGCTCGGGCCCTCGACGCCGCCGAGCGCGCGGGCGGGGTCGCGCACCTCGACGTCGCGTTTCGCGAGCCGCTCTACAGCCCCGACCTGCCGCCGCGGGTCGTGACCCCCTGCGCCTCGCCGAGGGCGCTCTCGGCGCGCCCTGGCTTCGCCGCGTGGGACGCAGACCTCCTGCGGGGCGCGACCCGGGGGCTGATCGTGTGCGGACCGCAAACCGCCGACCTGGGTCGGGCGCCGCGCTTCGCGGCCGCGGTGCAGGCGCTGGGCGAGCACCTCGGCTGGCCGATCCTCTCCGAGCCCCTGGGGCACGCGCGCAGCGGCGAGGGCTGCGTCGGTCCAGCCGAGCTCTTGCTCCGCGACCCCGCCTTCGCCGCGGCCCACCGCCCCGACGTCGTGCTGCGCTTCGGGGCCTGGCCGACCTCGAAGACCCTCGGGCGCTGGCTGGCGCAGCTCGACGCGCCGCAGGTGCTCGTCGAGCCCCGCGGCCGGCTCCTCGACCCCGCGCACGCGGTGCGCGCGTTGGTGCCGCTCGAAGGGGGGGCGTTCTGCGAGGCCCTGCGGGCGGCGCTCCCCCCCGGGCCACGGCCGCGGGTGTGGGAGCGCAGCTGGCGGGGGGCCAGCGCGCGCCTCGAGGCCCAGCTCGCGCCGCTGTGCGCGGACGACGCCGGGGTGTGGGAGGGGGCGGTCGCGCGGGTGGTCGCCGAGGCGCTCCCCGCGGGGGGCTTGCTCCACGTCGCGGCCTCCATGCCGGTGCGCGACCTCGACTGCTACGCCCCCCGGCTGGCGGCGGGGGCGGTCGTCGCCTCGAACCGCGGGCTCAACGGGATCGACGGCACGCTCTCCACCGCGTGGGGTGAGGCGCTCGCTTGGGAAGGACCGACCGTCGTGCTCTGCGGTGACCTCGCCTGCCTGCACGACGCGGGCGGGCTCCTCGCCGCGCGGGGCCTCGGGGTCTCGGCGACGGTGGTCGTGATCCAAAACGGCGGGGGCGGGATCTTCGAGCGCCTGCCCCTGGGCGACCACCCACAGCACGAGCGCTTGTTCGTCACCCCGCAGACCGCGGGGTTGGCCGGGCTCTGCGCCTCGGCGGGAGCGCGCCACCTGCGGGTCGAGAGCTTGCCCGAGCTGCGGGCCGCCCTCGGCGAGCCCCCGTGCCCCGGGGTCCGCGTGCTCGAGGTCCCTTGCCCGCGCCCCTTCAACCACGCCCAGCACGCAGCGGCTGAGCGCCGCGCGGTCGAGGCCGCCCTGGAGCCCTCATGTCTGCCCCGCTGAACGCGCCGCGCCCGTCCTCGCTGGCGTGTTGGGTCGCGGCGCTGCGCCCCAAGACGCTGCCGCTCGGGGCCGTGCCCGTGCTGGTGGGGAGCGCGATCGCGGGGCACGAAGGTCGCTTCGAGCCGCGGCTCGCCGGCGCGGCCCTGGGGGTCTCCCTCGGGCTGCAGGTCGCTTCGAACCTGGTCAACGACGTCGCCGATCATGCCCGCGGCGCCGACACGGACGCGCGCCTGGGCCCGCCGCGGGCGGTGGCCCAGGGCTGGCTCGCCCCAGGTCAGGTGTGGACGGCCGCCGCGCTGAGCCTCGCCCTCGCCGCGGGCTGCGGGGTGTTCCTCAGCTACCACGCGGGCTGGGAGCTCCTCGCGGTCGGCCTGGCCGCGATCCTGAGCGCGGTCGCCTACACCGCTGGCCCGGTGCCCCTCGCCTACCACGGGCTCGGTGAGGCCTTCGTGTTCGTGTTCTTCGGGCTCGTGGCGACCGCGGGGACGACCTACAGCCAGCTCGGGCGGCTGACCCCGGGTGCTCTGCTCGCCGGGGTCGCCCTGGGTGCGCTCGCGAGCGCGGTGCTCGTGGTCAACAACCTGCGCGACCTCGAGGAGGACGCCGCGACCGGCAAGCGGACCCTCGCCGTGCGCTTCGGTCCGCGCGCGGCCCGCCTCGAATACCTCCTGCTCCTCGGCGCGCCCTTCGCCGCGCTGGCCCTCGCGGTGGGCGGGGGCTGGCTCCCTCCCCGGGCGCTCACCGCCTGCGGCGCCCTGCCTCTGGTGCTGCTCAGCGCCCGGGCCTTCCTGCGCGCGCGCGGCGCGGCGCTCAACCCGCTCCTCGCGAGGACGGCGCAGCTCAACGTGGCCTTCGGCGGCTTGCTGGCCCTCGGGGTGTGCCTGTGAGCCTGCGCCTCTACCCCTATCGGCTTCCGTTCGCGCGGCCCCTGCGGACCGCGCGCGGGGTGCTCCGCACCCGACGGGGGTGGCTGCTCGAATGGCCCCTGCCCGGCTACGTCGGCTGGGGAGACGCCTGCTGGTGGCAGGGCTGCGGAGGGAGCTCCCGGGGGGTCCGTCGCGCGCTCGCCGACTTCGCCGCCCGCGCCGACCGGCTCCCCTCCCCCGCGCAGGCGGGCTCGGACCCCCTCGACCTCGAGCCCTGGACGCGGGGGCTCGAGGGGCCGGCGCGCCACGCGGTGGCCTGCGCGGCCCTGGACCTCCGCGCCCAGGTCGCCGGGGTGCCCCTGGCCCGGCTCCTGAACCCCTCGGCGCGCGCGCGCTGCGCGAGCCACGTCCTGGTGGGCGGAGCCGCGGAGGCGCGGGCGGCGGCCGCCCTCGGCGCTCGCGCGTTCAAGCTCAAGGTGGGCGCGCGCCGGCTGGCGATCGACCTGCAGCGCGTGCGCGAGCTGCGCGACGCGGTCGGCCCCGCGGCCACGCTGCGCCTCGACGCCAACGGCGCCTGGTCGCGGGTCGAGGCCGCGGCGGTGTGGCCGGTGCTGCGCGAGCTGGGCGTCGACTTCGTCGAGCAGCCGCTGCCGGCCACCGACCTCGCCGGGCTCCGTGCCCTGCGCGGCCAGGGCGTCGGGGTCGCCGCCGACGAGTCGCTCGCGCAGTGCGGGGTCGAGGCCGTGCTGGCGGCCGAGGCCGCCGACGTCTGGATCCTCAAGCCGCAGGCCCTCGGCGGACCCGACCTGGCCTACCTCGCCGGTCGCCGCGCGCTGCAGGTGGGGCTCCAGCCCGTGGTAACCCACGCCCTCGACTCGGCGCTGGGGCGGCGGGCCGCGGTGCACGTCGCCTGCGCCCTCGGCCAAGACCACCCGCACGGGCTGGGCGACCCCTTCGCCGAAGACGTCGCCCGCGTCGCAGCAGGCGGGCCGCGGGCGACCGGCCCCGGGCTCGGCGTGGCCCCCACTCACACTCGGCTCCGCTTCCCTCGAACCCCCGTGGAGGTCGGCTCATGATCGCGACGCATCCCGTCGAACCGGTGACCCCGGCGTCTTCTCCTTCAGCGATCCCGAACCCGGTGTGGAGCACGTACCTCTCCCGCCCCAACCACGTGGTCCTCGAATACGGGAGCCTCAGCTGGAAGGCGCACCACCTCGCCGAGGCCATGCTCGCCAGCGCCGGGCGCCTGACCCAGGGCGGTGTGCGTCCAGGCGAGCGGGTGGCCCTCTGCGGGCCTCCCTCGCCCGAGTGGGTGATCGCGTTCCACGCCCTGGGCTGGATCGGGGCGAGCGTGATCCCGCTGCCTCACGACGCGCCCCCGCCGGAGCATCAGCGCCGCCTGGCCGCGCTGCCCCCCGACCACGTGATCCTCACCCACGGCCTCGCCCCCGAGGTCGTGGCGGCGCTCGTCGAGAACCATCGCCACGCGCGCTTCGTCACCGAGTTGCCCCCCGGCCCCGCGCCCGCGGAGCGCTTCTGGCCGCTCGAGGAGCCGCGGGTCTTCGCCTTCAGCTCGGGGTCGAGCGGGGCCTCGCACCCCGTGGCGTTGACCACCGCCCAGCTCGCCTTCAGCGCCTTCGGCTCGGCCGTGCGCCTCGGTCACGCCCCCGACGATCGCTGGCTGGCTTGCCTCCCCTTCCACCACGTGGGCGGGCTCTCGATCTTGCTGCGCTGCGCGTTCTACGCGACGACCTGCGTGCTCCAGCCGCGCTTCGACCCCCGGGCGGTCGCGAAGCTCCTCGACTCCGGCGAGGTGAGCATGGTCTCGCTCGTCCCGGCCATGCTCGAGCGCGTGCTCGACGCCAGGGAGGAGGAGCGGCCCTTCCCCTCCGCGCTGCGGGTCGTGCTCCTCGGCGGCGACGCCGCGCCGACGGGCCTCGTCGCCCGCTGCCGGGCCCTCGCCGCCCCGATCGCGTTGACCTGGGGCTTGACCGAGACCGCCTCCCAGGTCGCGACCCGCGCCCCGGGGGACCTCGCCGACGAATCGGGCTGCGGCGCGCCCCTGCCCTTCGCCCGCGTGCGCAGCGAGGGCGAGACCCTCGAAGTCCTCGGCCCCCTGGCGGGCGGGCGGCTCGCGACCCGGGACCTCGGGCGAGTGGATCGGCACGGCCGCGTGCACGTCCGCGGGAGGGCCGCGCAGTTCATCGTGTCCGGGGGCGAGACCGTCGCGCTGCGGGAGATCGAGGAGCTGGTCGCGAGCCACCCCGCGGTCGCGGAGGCCGCGGTCCTGGGAGTCCCAGACACGCGCTGGGGGGAGCGTCCCGTCGCCGCCCTCGTGCCTCGCGATCCGCAGCAGCTCCCGAGCAACGCCGAGCTGCGCGCTTGGTGTGCTCAGCGCCTGTCGACCTTCAAGGTGCCCGACGCCTTCTATTGGCTGCCCGCGCTCCCGCGCACGTCTCTGGGCAAGGTCGCGCGGGGGCAGCTGCGCGCGCAGCTCCCGGTCGCGCTGCGGGTCAGCCCCGAGGACCTGCCCGCGCCCGCCCGCGCCGGAGCGAGCCCGGAGGCGAGCCCCGCGCCTGGCCCCGACCCGGTGCTCCAGACCCTGGTGACCGTGGCCCACGCGCGCTGCGGCGACGGGCTCGGAGCGCGCCTGGAGGAGGTCTCCACTTGGCTCCAGGAGGACCTGCGCAGCCTGGACGCCGACCTCGGGTCGCTGGTCGCGGAGCTCGGAGAGGCTCCAACCCTCGAGGCGCACCGGGCGGCGGGCCATCTGCTCGGGCAGGCTGGCAAGCGGCTGCGTCCGCTGTGCGTCCTGCTCACCGCGCGCGCCGGCGGGCGGACCTTCGACACCGAGGTGCGCTCCGCTGCGGTGGCCGCGGAGCTGGTGCACACCGCGACCCTGCTCCACGACGACGTGATCGACGAGGGTCGCGAGCGCCGCGGCGTCGCGACCGCGCGCGAGGTCTACGGCAACTCCGCGAGCGTGCTCGGCGGCGACCACCTGCTGACCTCTGCGCTGCGTCGGGTCAGCCCGCTGGGCGGGCCCGTCCTCGATCGGCTGCTGCAGGTGATCGGGGAGATGGTCGAGGCCGAGGCGGTGCAGCTCGACGCCCGCAGCGACCTGCGGGTCGAGCGGCAGACCGTGCTGCGCGTGATCGGCGGCAAGACCGCCTCGCTCTTCCGCTGGTCCTTCTGGGTCGGCGGCTACCTCGCTGGCCTGTCTCCAGAGACCTGCGCGTCGCTCGAGCGCGCGGGCCAGGCGCTGGGCATGGCGTTCCAGCTGATCGACGACGTGATCGACATCGAAGGCGACCCCGCGATCACCGGCAAGGACCCCCTCGCCGACCTGCGGCAGGGCAAGCTCACCTGGCCCGTGCTGCTCGCAGCGGAGCAAGAGCCCGCCGTCGGCGCGACCCTGCTCGAGATCGCCGCGCTGCCCCCGGGGCCAGAGGCCTGGGCGGCGTTGACCCGTCTGCGCAGCGAGGTCGTGCGCCTGGGCGCGGTGCAGGCCACCCGCGCGGCCGCCGAGGCCCAGGGGGCGCTCGCCCTCGAGGCCCTGAGCGTGCTGCCGCCGGGGGCTCCGCGCGCGCTGCTCGAGGCGAGCGTCGCGGTGGCGCTGGAGCGGAGTCGTTGATGCCCGTCTGGACACACAGCGCGAGGGGCGAGACCCCTCGGAGGAGGCCCCATGTGGCTCGAGCTTGATCGCGGAGCGGACCCGGGGCGCGTGCAGCGCGAACTCTCGGCCCTCGGGTTGTGGGTCACTCGCTGCAGCGGCCCGCAGGGGATCGGGTTCTGGGTGCAGAAGCACTCCGCGCACCTCGAGCCCGAGGCGCTGCAGATCGAGGGCGTGCGCGCCGTCTTTCCGCAGGCGTCGCCCCACCCGCGGGTCGACGCCCTCGCCGGACTGACCTTTCGTGCCGGGCCCCTCTCGATCGGGGGCGAGGCCCCCGTGGCGCTCTGCGCCGGACCCTGCAGCGTGGAGTCGCGCGGACAGATCGAAGAGGCGGCGGCGGCCGTGGCCGAGGCTGGCGGACGGGCGCTGCGCGGCGGCGCCTACAAGCCGCGGACCTCGCCCCACGCGTTCCAGGGCCACGGGGCGCGCGCCCTGGGCTGGATGCGCGACGCGGCCGACCGGCATGGGTTGGCCATGATCACCGAGGCGGTGAGCGAGGCCGAGGTCCCGCGGGTCGCCGAGTTCGCCGACGTGATCCAGGTCGGGGCGCGGAGCATGCAGAGCTACGGCTTGCTGCGCGCGATCGGCGAGGCGGGCAAGCCGGTGCTGCTCAAGCGCGGCCTGGCCGCGCAGCTCGAGGAGTGGCTGCTCGCGGCGGAGCACCTGCTCGTGGCGGGCAGCGGGCCAATCGCGTTCTGCGAGCGGGGGGTCCGCAGCTTCGACCCCTCGACGCGAAACCTGCTCGACGTGGGGGTGGTCGCGCTGTTGGCCTCGGTCTATCGACTGCCCGTGCTGGCCGATCCGTCCCACGCCGCCGGGCGGCGCGACCTGGTGGTCGCCCTGGGCCGCGCGGGGCTCGCCGCGGGCGCTCACGGGCTGCTCGTCGAGTTTCACCCAGACCCCGCGTCGGCGCTCAGCGACGGCCCGCAGGCGCTCGACCGCGCCGGGCTGTTGGCGCTGGGGCAGAGCTGCGGCACGACCCTGGAGGTGGCATGACCGCGACGACCGAGGAGCGCTTGGGCTCCGGGCAAATGTTCGACCAGATCGCCCCACGCTACGACCTGCTCAATCGGCTGATCAGCCTCGGGCTCGACCGCCGCTGGCGCACGCGCCTCGTGCGCTCCCTGGCGCCGACCGCGCCGCGGCGGCTGCTCGACGTCGCCACGGGCACCGCCGACGTGCTGCAGGCGCTGCGGCGGGCCTACCCCGAAGCGGAGGTGTACGGCCTCGACCCCAGCGGGGAGATGCTGCGCTACGGCCGCGGGAAGCTCGACGCGCGCTCGTTCCTCGTGCGCGGGGACGGACAACAGCTGCCCTTCGCGGACGACAGCTTCGACGGCTGCACGATCTCCTTCGGGATCCGCAACGTCCCCGACCGCCCGCGCTGCGTGCGCGACATGGTGCGGGTCACGCGCCCGGGCGGGCGCGTCTCGATCCTCGAGCTCTCCGAGCCGCGCGGCTACGGTCCGCTGGCCATGGCCTCGCGCTTTCACATGCACCAGGTGGTGCCTCGGCTGGGCGCCGCGCTCTCGGGGGCCGTCGAATACAAGTACCTCTCGCGCTCGATCGCGGCGTTCCCGCCCGCGGACGAGTTCGCGCGCTTGCTCGAGGCGTCGGGCCTCGAGCAGGTCGAGGTCCAGCCCATGAACTTCGGCGTCGCGCACCTCTACTGCGGCGTCGTGCGAGGTGACGCGTGAACGAGCAACCTTTCGATCCCGAGCGCTGGGAGGTCGTCGACGGCTTCTCCTTCGAGGACATCACCTACCACCGCGCGCGCGGCCAGGGCACGGTGCGGGTCGCCTTCGATCGCCCCGACTGCCGCAACGCGTTCAGGCCGCAGACCGTCGACGAGCTGCTGGCCGCCCTCGAGCACGCGCGCTGCACCCCCGACGTGGGGGTCGTGCTCTTGACCGGCAACGGCCCTTCGGCCAAGGACGGAGGCTGGGCGTTCTCGTCCGGCGGCGACCAGCGCGTGCGCGGCGAGCACGGCTACGGCTACGGCGACCCGGCGCGCACCGGACGGCTGCACATCCTCGAGGTCCAGCGCCTGATCCGCTTCATGCCCAAGGTGGTGATCGCGGTGGTCCCAGGCTGGGCCGTGGGCGGCGGACACAGCCTGCACGTGGTGTGCGATCTGACCCTCGCGAGCGCCGAGCACGCGCGCTTCAAGCAGACCGACGCCGACGTGGCGAGCTTCGACGCGGGCTACGGCTCGGCCTACCTCGCGCGCATGGTGGGGCAGAAGAAGGCGCGGGAGATCTTCTTCCTCGGGCGGACCTACGACGCCCACGAGGCGGCGGCCATGGGCATGGTGAACCTCGCGGTGCCCCACGCCGAGCTGGAGACGGTGGCCCTCGACTGGGCGCGCGCGATCAACGCCAAGAGCCCCACGGCCCAGCGCATGCTCAAGTTCGCCATGAACCTCGTCGACGACGGCCTGGTCGGGCAGCAGCTCTTCGCGGGCGAGGCGACGCGCCTGGCCTACAGCAGCGCTGAGGCTCAGGAGGGACGCAGCGCGTTCCTCGAGAAGCGCGAGCAAGACTTCTCTTCCTTCCCCTGGTACTACTGAGGCGCGCGTGCCGGCGGAGGTCGACGAGCGCGGGTCAGGCCTCGAGGGCTGCGTCGAACAGGCGCGCCCAGCGGGCGTCGTCGACCTCGAGCGCGGGGCACCAGCTCGCGAGCTGGGCGCGGGCCTGGGCCGCGAAGTGCGCCACGCCGTCGATCACCCGCGCGCCGCGGGCGCGAGCCCGGGCGCAGAGCGGGGTCTCGCGCGGGGTGTAGACCAGCTCGTAGAGCAGGCTTCCGGGGGTGAAGGCCTCCGCCGGGAGCAGGGCGCCCGTGGGGTCGGGGCCGCCGTGCATTCCGACCGTCGTGGCGTGCACGATCGCGTGAGGGCCTGCCCCGGAGACCTCGCCCCAGGCGCCGCCCCAGCGCACGCCC
>JAGQRJ010000859.1 GCA_020425635.1 Planctomycetota bacterium
GAGGGCGGCCGCCGGGAGCCCGAGCGATCCGCGCCCGCACGCGCCTCGGAGGACGAAGGCCGGCGGCGGCGCAGCTCCGAGCGCGCCCCCGAGCAAGGCGAAGACGGCGGCGGCAAGCGCAAGCGCCGACGCCGCAAGCGCAAGGGCGGCGCCAAGGGGGAGGCTCCTCCCTCGCAGCTGACCTCGAACCGCCGCGGACGCGGCTCGAACCACTCCCAGGACCGCGTCGGACGGATCTACGAGGCGCCCTCGCGCTTCCTCGCGGCCGACGACGACGATCGGCCCGTGGTCAGCGACGACGAGATCGACATCGAGGCGATCCTGCGCGCGCGGGGGGACGACTAGCCGTGACCCACTTTCGGCGGGCTGCCCCCGTCGCCGCGAGCCTGCTGTGCGGCTGCGCGCTGCTTCAGCCCAAGCCCAAGGACGCGCCGGCGCCGCCCCAGGCCACGGCACCGATCACGGCGACCTGCTACGCCCTCGAGTTCGACGCCTCGGGTCAGGAGACCACGCGCGCGCGCCTGCGCGACCACGAGGGGGTCCGCTTCCACTACCTGCCCTCGCGCGACCTCGAGGCCGAGCTCGCCAGCAAGCGCCCGACGAGGATCTTCCTGATCGCCCACGGGTGGGACAACGACACGCGCTCGGCCCGCGCCTTCACCAGCCGCTTCGTGCTCCCCCTGGCCTCGCGAGCCGAGCAGGCCGGCCTCCGGGCCGTGTTCGTCGGCGTGCACTGGGACTCCGAAGAGGTCAACTTCTATGGCTCGGCGAGCACCGCGGAGACCATTGGCCGGCGGCGGATCGCGACGCTGCTCACGGACCTCGGCCCCCTCGCCGAGCACGTGGTCGTGATCGCCCACAGCCTGGGGGGTCGGCTGGCGTTGAGCGCGCTGCAGGGGCGTCCGGAGAGCGGACAGGCGCGGGTGGCCGCTGCGATCTTGCTCGAGGCCGCCGTGGCGAGCACCGCCTTCGTCGCCGGCAGCGAGGGCGGCTTCCCCGGCGCCCCCAGCCGCGCGGCCTTGATCGTGAACGTGTTCTCCGAGCACGACGACGTGCTCGGCACGACCTACGCGACCGCCATGGGAGAGCCGGCGCTCGGCTTCGAGGGCGCGCGGACCCCCAACGGCGACCCCTTCCCCACCGTCGTCCTCGAGCCCACGGGCTACGACCGCCGCGCGCTGCAGCTCGGGGTCGAGGCGCAGGCAGAGACGCCCTACGGAGGCCCGGTGATCAACGTCCAGGCGAGCGCCGTGGTCTCGGACCACAGCGACCTGACGGACCCCCCCCTGCTCGACCTGATCTGGGAGACCGCCACCTACGGCGGGAAGTAGGAGCCCCCGTGCGCCTCGACCAATACGAATCACGCTTCAAGCGCGCCGCGAAGTCGGTCTTCGAATACGCCCCGGTCCCCTTCGAGACCGTGCTCCTGGTCACCGACGCGGAGGGCCAGGACGCCGAGGCCGAGCTCGAACGCGCTCGCGCCTTCCTCCAGCCGCTGGGCTCCACCGAGGGGGTCAGGTGGGTCGCCCTCCGCGGAGATCAGTACCACACCTCCCACGAGCTCGTGGCCCTGGTCAGCCAACACAAGCCCGACCTGCTGATCACCCACCGCAGCCTCAAAGAGGCCGACAAGGACCCGATCTACAGCCTCGGGACCTACCTCGACGTGCTGACCCAGGTCGCCCCGGTGCCCGTCCTCGTGCTCCCCAGCGGGAGCCTGCCCCAGGCGCTGAAGCGAGTCATGGTCGTCACCGACCACATCACCGGCGACAGCCGACTGATCAACTACGGCGCCGCCCTCCTCGGCGAGGGCGGCGACCTGTTCCTCACCCACATCGAGGACGAGGGCACCTTCGAGCGCTACCTCGGGGTGATCAGCAAGCTCCCGAGCCTCGACACCGAGACCGCCCGCCGGGACATCCTCGAGCAGCTGCTCAAGGAGCCGCGCGAGTTCATGGAGTCCGTCCAGAAGGCCCTCGCGGTCCCCGGGGCACCCCAGGTCGAGGTCGAGCCGATCGTGCGCCTGGGTCGCTCGGTCCGTGACTACCGAGAGCTGGTGGAGGCGCGGCAGGTTGACCTGCTCGTGTTCAACACCAAGGACTCGGCCCAGCTCGCCATGCACGGCATGGCCTACTCCCTGGCGGTCGAGCTCAAGCGCGTCCCCCTCCTCCTCCTCTAGGCAGCGGAGCCCCCATGTATCTCCTGGCAGAGGCCGCAGACGCGGCCGCTCATGCTCCCCCCGGCTGGGTCACCGCCCTCTTCGGCGGGCTCCTGCTCTGCATGGTGGTGGCCCTCGCGCTCGAGGAGAAGCTGCACGCCAAGAAGTCGGTGATCACCGGGATCGGCGCGATCGTGTGCCTCCTGGCCGGTCAGGCGCTGGACGTGCTCCCCGAGGGGCCCGCCCTGCTCCAGGGGCACGAGCTGCACCTCCCGATCTACGTGGCCGCGATCGACTGGGAGGTGATCGCGATCATCCTCGGGGCGAGCCTGTTCGTGGACGTCACCAGCAAGAGCGGGATCTTCACCTGGATCGCGGTCAAGCTGACCAAGCTCTCGCGCGGGGACCCGCGCCGGCTGCTGTGGTTCTACGGCGCGCTGACCGTCGCCTTCTCGGCGTTCCTCAACAACGTGACCGCCATGATCATCGTGGGCTCGCTCACCGCCGTCTCGCTCAAGCGGCTGAAGCTCCAGGGCAAGCTGCTCGGCTTCCTCTTCGTCGAGGGCCTCATGACCAACGTCGGGGGGCTCCTGACCCTGATCTCGTCGGTGCCGAACATCATCGTGGGCAACGCTGCGGGGATCTCTTTCGGGCGCTTCTTCCTCGTCGCGTCGCCCTACGTCTTGCTCGCGACCGTCGCCTCGATCTACCTCGGGCAGCGCGTCTTCCAAGTCGCTCCGCTCGCCGACGACGAGGCCCGCGCGGCCGCGGCGGCCCAGGTCGACGCCTTCGACGAGAACGACGGGATCCGCTCTCGCCGCTTCTTCAACCTCGCGGCGGGAATGTTCGTGCTGTTCATTCTCGGGCTCGCCCTCCAGTCGCAGCTGCCGCTGGTAGGCGGAGAGCACGGGCTGGGCATGGGCTTCGTGGCCCTGGCCTTCGCCGCGGGCATGCTCCTGCTCTACAAGCACGAGGTCGACAAGTTCTACGCCGCGGTCGACTGGGACCTGCTCGCGTTCTTCGGCTGCCTGTTCGTCGTGATCTTCGTCATGGAGCACGCGGCCGTGCTGAGCACCATGGGGCAGGGGCTGGCGTGGCTCCTGGACCGCGGCGAGAACCTCGGGGTCGTGCTCCTGCTGTGGTCTGCCGCCGGGCTGAGCTCGGTGACCGACAACATTCCGCTCTCGGCCATGCTGGCCAAGATCCTGCCTCAGGGGCGGGAGTTGACCGCGAGCTCCATGGAGTGGTGGGCCGTGATCTTCGGCGCCAACCTCGGGGGAAACCTGACCCCGATCGGCTCGGCCTCCACGGTGGTGGCGGTCACGATCATGGCCAAGCAGGGCGTCCCGGTGACCTTCGTGCGCTTCGTGCGCCTCGCGGTGCCGTTCGCCGGGCTGCAGCTCGCGCTCGCCTCGGGCTACGTGCTCCTCGTCAAAGCTCTGATCACCTAGCTTCTGGGAGACCGCTCGCTTCCGCGGCCCCGGTCGGGGCGCCCCCGGTGCCCCCGAACCAAACGAAACGCGCCTCCAAGGTCCAGCGACCTCGAAGGCGCGTTTTGGAAAAAACTACCCGGCGTGGTTCGCGACCCAACTTTCCAGGGCCGGCTTCGGGAGCGCTCCGACCTTGCGATCGGCCTCCGCGCCGCCCTTGAACATCACCAAGGTCGGCACACCGCTGACCGCATATTGAGTCGCCAATTCACTCGCTTGATCGATGTCGACCTTCACGAATTTGACCTTCCCCGAGTAGCTCCCGGAGAGCTCCTCCAGGATCGGGGCGATCATGCGGCAGGGCCCACACCACGTGGCATAGAAGTCCACGACCACCGGCGTGTTGGACTCGAGTACAGCCCCCGAAAACTCCGTCGTACCGACTTGCGAAATGCTGCCCATGACTCCTCCTGCTCGAACGCATGGTTACGCGTTGCACGATACTCGCTCGGTGAGAGCGCGCGTGACTTTTCACGCTCAGATTTTTCTCGAGCGATGCGCGCCGGGGTGTCGTGGGTGGAAGGTAAACAACTAAGTGGTTTGCCGCAGTCAAATCACACTGCTACGCTGTTGACATTCTCGATCACCGAAAGGGGAAAAGTGATGGCGAAAAAGAAAGCCAAGAAGAAACCCGCAAGCAAGAAAAAGGCGACGAAACGGAAGCCGGCCAAGAAGAAGGCTGCCAAGAAGAAGCCTGCCAAGAAGAAGGCCAAGAAGAAGGCCAAGAAGAAGGTAGCCAAGAAGAAGCCTGCCAAGAAGAAGGCCAAGAAGAAGGCTGCCAAGAAGAAGACGGCCAAGAAGAAGACCGCCAAGAAGAAGACGGCCAAGAAGAAGACCGCCAAGAAGAAGACGGCCAAGAAGAAGACCGCCAAGAAGAAGCGGTAAGGCCTCCGTTTAGTCCGCATGGGGCTTTACGGCCCCCTGTGGGGGATTTAAAACAAGGAGCCCGCCAAATGGCGGGCTCCTAGTTTTTCCGGAGGTTTGGCGGTACCCATGCAAGCTCGGACCCCAGCTCCGTCCCACAGGCCTTGGGCCTGGCTCCTGGCGCTGGCGTTGGCCGCCGCCAGCGTCAGCTCTGCCCAGGACTACCTCGACTTCGACCCCCAGCGGAGGGTCTACTTCGGCGACGGCGTGCAGCTCCCAGAGGTCACACGCCTCGAGACTCGCCTCAAGGACCACACCAGCTACTGGCGCTATTACGCGGTGCTCGTGAACGGCGCGGGCCAGACGCTCTATGGCTTGGGCCTCGACGTCCAGCGCGCCTGGGAGGCGTCACCCGACTTCCCCGCGCGCCGGGCCGTGATCGTGGTCTGCGACCTCGAGGGAGGGACGGCCGCGGTGGTCCCCCCGGCCTCGACGCGCGATCGCCTGGGGCTGACCCTCAAGCAGCTCGCCGCGGAGTTCGTCGAGCCTTACTACCGCGCGGGGTCTGGCGCAGGTGAGTTCGCCTTCCACCTCGAGCTCTTCGTCAACAAGGTCGACGAGAAGCTCAACGACCTCGACGAAGAGCGGCAGGCGATCGCGACCCGGCGGCTGGGCGAGCTCCAGGACCGTCGCGAAGCGCTGACCTTGCGCCGGACCTCGGTCTCGCAGCGGCTGACCGACATCGACCTCCGCTGCCGTGAGCTGACGGAGCACCGCCGCCTGGACCTCCGCTCCGAGCAGAGCGCGCTGCGTGAGCTCCGCCGGCGCTTCGCCGACGCCCTCGAGATCATGGGCGTGATCCCCCAGCAGGCGCTGAGCGCGTTCAACGGGATCGAGCGCGACCTCGATCAGATCGCGTCGCGGCTGGAGCGGCTCGACCAGGACGGCTACTCGGTGCCCGTGGTGCTGGAGGAGGTCAAGCAGCGGATCGAGGAGCTGCGCCGCGCCCAGCGCCCCGACGTCACGGACGCCCGCCTCGAGGGCACGATCGACGCCGGCGAGGCGGCCGTGGCCGTGGCCGAGGGCGAGTGGGACGGCGGCCGCCCGGACCAGGCCCTCGCGACGCTCCAGGCGGCCAAGGACCGGCTGCTCGCCTACACCCCGCAACCCACCGTTGAGCCCAGCCGGCTCGACCGGCGCCTGATCTGGGCGGGGATCGCGCTGCTGGGGCTGATCCTGTTCGTGCTCGGCGTGCGGGGGGTGCGGCGAAGCATGCGGCTGCGCGAGCAGGCCGCGCTCTACGCCGACCTGCGCGACGGGACGGTTCGACACGCCAACGCCCTCGAGGAGGAGCTGCGCGCGCTGACCCGGCTCTACACCCGGGCCAATCGCCCGCAGGCGCTCGAGGTCCCCGCGTCTCTGGACTTCCCCCCTGGGCCTCCGCCGGCCCGCGAGTTCGGGGGCGAGACGGCGCAGCACCTGCGGCGCCTCGTCGGGCGCCTGGAGTCGCTGCACGCGCAGTGGCGCGCGCTGCGCGCGCGCTTGACCCACGCCCGGGCGCTGCGCGTCGGCGCGAGCGCCAACCCCGCGGCGCTCGAGACCGCGGTCCAGCTCCTGGAGCGTGGCGAGGGGATCCCGGTCACCGAGATCCGCGAGGCGGCGCGTGAGCTCGAGCGGATCGAGGGCTTCTCCACCGGCGCCGAGCGCATGCTCCAGGAAGCCGCAGACAACCTGCGGCAAGGAGAGCTGCTGCTCGAGGACGTCCTCCGCGCGGGCCAGAGCACGCTCCCCTTCGAAGACGACTTCATGAACCTCATGCGCGTGGCCCACCGCGTGGCCTTCCGCGCCCGCCGGGACCCGGTGTCCTGCGCGCAGCTGCTGGCCGAGCTGGTGAACCAACGGATCGTGCTCGAGGAGCGGGTCCGCCGCACCGAGGCGATCGCGACGACCTTGCGCGAGCTCGACGAGCGCATCGGCAAGTTCGCGGGTCCCCGGCAGAGCCTGGGCCCCGAGACGGCCGGGCACCTGGCTGCCTGGCTCAACTTTCGCCGCGACGAGGTGTGGCGCGCGCTCGAAGACGGGGCGCGGCACGAGGCACGGCTGGCGGCCGAGCGCCTCCAGGAGCACGTCCGCGACGTCGAGCTGCTCGAGCAGGGGCCCGTCGCCGACGCGCAGGCCGAACTCCAACTGCTGCGCGAAGAGGTCCACGTCGCCAAGCGCGACCTCGACGCGCTGGGCGAGGAGTTCGCCCCCCGCTCGTGGGCCGACGCGGAGTCGGCGCTGCTCAAGGCCGCGGCCCGGGTCGAGCTCCTGGCCGAAGAGCTCGCGCGGGAGGTTCCCCCCGAGCGCTTGCCGGCCCGCCTGGCCGAGATCCGCAACGCCTGCCTGCTGACCCGCAGCCGCCTCGAGAGCCTGCGCGAGGAGCGCAACGGGGCGAAGGAGCTGATCAAGGAGCTCGCGAAGCGCCTCGAAGCCCAGGAGAGCTTCGTGAAGCGCGAGTTCGGCGACGCCCCGCCGCCGGCCACGGCGCGCATGGCCCAAGAGGCGCGCGGAGGCCTCGAGAAGCTCAAGCGCGCAGCCAACGCCGAGCGCCCCGACTGGGGCTCCCTGCTCAGCAGCGCGCGGGGCCTGCTCGAGGCCCTCGACGTGGTCCGGATCTGCGCGGGCGAGGAGGCCCTCCAGGCCCGACGCAGCCAGGAGCTCGGCAGCGTGTTCGGCAAGTGGCACCGCCAACTCAAGGACCAGCTCAAGGCGATCGGCGCGGTCCCTGCCGCGACGGAGAGCCGCATCAAGGCCGCCGACGAGGTCAAGCTCGAGGTCGACAAGCTCACCCTGGTCACCCCTCACGGACAACGGCTCGCCTACCTCCAGGCAGGGATCGAGACCCTGCGGCACGCGCGCGAGGTCTACTCCCGCGCCACGCGCCTCACCTACCTCCTCGGCTCGGGGTGGGGCGGTGTGGCAGAGGTCGTGCTCCTCGCGCGCCAGGCTTGGACCCGCGTGCACTGGCTGGAGCTGCTGGGGCTGTGCGAGGGCACGGAGCAGGTCGGCGAGCTCGTCGACCGCGCGGAAGAGCTGCTCGAGCACCAGCCCACCGACGCCCTGCGCTGGGCCGAAGAGGCCCTGGCCAAGGCGCTCGAGCTGACCGCGGAGGCCCGCGGCAAGGAGTCGGGGGTGCGCACCTACCGCTGGGCGGTGGAGTTCGAAGAGCTGCGGCGTGGCCGAGCCTCCGCCTTGACGCGCAATCGCAAGATCCGTCGGCAGGCCCAGCACCGCCGCACCCGCTTCGAGATCCTCGTGCTCGGCGAAGACGCCCCGGACGACGTGGACCTGGACGCCCAGGACGACTCCAGCGAGGCGGACGAGCTCGAGGCGCTGGAGGAATACACGTCCTCGCGTGACGAGGACGAGGAGGAAGCCGAGGACGAGGACGAGGACGAGGAGGAAGCCGAGGACGAGGCCGAGGAGGAAGCCGAGACCGAAGCCGAGGCCGTGACCGAAGCCGAGACCGAGACCGAGACCGAAGCCGACGCCGTGACCGAGACCGAGACCGAAGCCGAATCCGGGACCGAGACCGAAGCCGACGCCGAGACCGAGACCGAAGCCGACGCCGAGACCGAGACCGAAGCCGACGCCGAGACCGAGACCGAAGCCGACGCGGAGACCGAGACCGAGGACGAGACGGA
>JAGQRJ010000860.1 GCA_020425635.1 Planctomycetota bacterium
CCGGCGTGGGGGGCAGGCTCGGCGTGGGCGGCAGGCTCGGCGTGGGCGGCAGGGCCGGGGGCGGCGCGGGCAGCCCCGGCGTCACGCCCGAGCCGGCGCCCTGCTGGAGCTCCTGCCGCGCGAGGGCGTCGACCTCGCGCGCCTGGTTGACGTTCACCAGCCCGAGCTGCACCACGAGCTGCGCGGCCGAGACCGTGCGCCCCCGCTGGGCCTGGGTGTCGATCTCCTTGAGGCACTGCATCGCCTGCGGCTTTTGCGCCAGCTGACGATCCATGAGCAACCTAAGGAACGTTATGTCGTAAGGACTTGCCACGGGCTCCGCTTGAGTCCGGAGTGTAGCCCGAGCGGGCGCGCCAGGCACCCCAGGATGCCACGGAAACCCCTCAGCGCAGGCTCGCCCGCCAGGCGTCCTCCACGGCCTTCCAATCGGTCCCGTCCCAGGCCTCCTGAAACGCGCGCCGGGGGCTCGCCCCGCCGCGCAGGTCGGTGAGGTAGGAGACGAAGCGTCGGCGCAGCTCCGGCGGCGCCTGTCCGCTGAGGAAGAAGCGGACCATGGACCAAGCCTGGGCGTACTTGAAGGAGACCGGCCCGGAGTAGAACTCGTTCGGCGTCTGGTTCATGAGCCGCGGGAAGGGAACCGGGCCGCCCTGGGCGAGGAAGCGCTGCAGGTCGCGGGAGCGGCTCGGGAGGTCGGCGCCCGCGCCCTCGACCCCGGCCTTGCCCACCTGGAGCGTCGAGAAGTACTCCGCCAGGCCTTCGTTCAACCAAAACGGGAGCTCGGGCACGATCGGGTCGATGAACTGGTGGAAGCCCTCGTGGAACAAGACGCGCAAGGTCTCTTCGGCGGTCGAGTTCTTGTCCTCGTAGAGCAACAGCTGGCGGTAACGCGGCAGGTAGCAGCCCAGGAGCGACTCCACCCGGTCGCTGGTGGTCAAGGCCGCGTAGGAGAGGAAGCCCTCGCGGGTGTCGAAGATCAGGACCTTCGAAGGCGCCGCGGGGGCCTCGCGGTCGACGCCGAAGAGCTGGGCGTAGTGCTGGTGCACGGCCTCGAGCTGCTCGAGGTAGACCTCGGCCCGGTCGTGCGAGCTGTCGGTCTCGACCACGAAGTGCGACGAGGTCGCGCTGAAGCGACGCGACCCCCAGGGCGGGCCCGCGAGCACGGTGGCCACGTTTTGCCGCAGGCGGCGCGCGTCGTCGTCCCAGGGATTGAGCGCGACGGCGAGCTCGAGGTCGTCGAGGGCCTCGGCGAGCTCGCCGCGCACGAAGCGCGTCGCTCCACGCGCGAGCCGCGCGTCCGCGAAGTCGGGGCGCTGCTCGAGGGCCGCGTTGGCCGCGGCGAGGGCCTCGTCGTGGCGGCCCTGGGCGCGGAGCAGGCGGCAGAGCAGGGTCTGCGCCTCGTAGAAGTGAGGGCAGGCCGCGATCGCGTCCTGCGCGTCGGCGAGCGCCAGTCGGTAGCGCCCGAGGCGCTCCCGGGCGAGCCCCCGGCGGTAGAGGGCCGCCGCGAAGCCAGGGCTGAGCTGGATCGCCTCGTCGAAGGCCTGGTTCGCCTGCGCCAGGCTCTCCGGCGTCCCCTCGGCCCAGGCGGCCCGGCCGCGCGCGTAGGCCTCGCGAGCCTCGGGCGAGGCGCCGCGCAGCCCGAAGGCGTCTTCGGCGCTGAGGTCGGGCTCCGCGAGGGTCCCCCGCGGACGGCGAAACACGGGCAGCTCGTCGAGGGCGGTCAGGCTGCCCTGGAGCAGGTCGTCCAGGGCGCCGAAGGCCTTGCGCAGCCAGTCGACGCGCACCTTGCCCTTGACCACGACCTTGTCGTAGGCGGCGGTCCCCGCGTCGGACTTGCGCTTGGCCAAGCCGCCCACGACCACGCGCACGCCGTCCCACACCGGGCTCACGCGCTGGTTGATCAGGTCCTTCGACCCCGCGCGCACCCGCAGCCGGTTGTCGCGGATCAAGATCTTGAACGAGTCACCTCGGATCGGCGTGTTGGACTCGGCGAGCTGGCGCAGGCGATCGTTCTTGCGCACCAGGAGCGTGGGCTGGCGGCGGCCCGAGAGCCCGACCAGGTAGGCCTTCTGATCCGGGGTCCCGGGCGCGAACATGACGCCACAGAGGAACTGGCTGCCCGCGCTCAGGTCGTCGAGCTCGACCTCCAGCTCGACCTGATCCTCGAACCCGACCTCCTTCAGCCCCGCGAGGAACATGCCCTCGCCGCTGACCTGCAGCTGCCCGTCCTTGAGGCGCAGCCGCACGCCGGCTTCGCCCTGCCAGTCGCGGGTCTCCTCGCTGGCGCTGAAGCGATAGTCCACGCTGATCCGCGCCCCGCGTCGGCTGAGGCGCCCGCCGAAGACCTGGGACTCGGCTTCGATTCGGCTGACGGGGGGGATCCGGGCGCGGATCCCGCGGTCGAGCTTCCCGGCCTCGCGGAAGGCCTCCCGGGCCTCCTCGAACTGGCGCTGGGTCAAGCACCACACCCCGAACTTCAGGTAGTCCTCGGCGTTGTCGTCGCGCACCGCGAGCCGGCGCAGGGTGTAGGCCTGCTTGGACGAGAGCGCCTCCCACACCACCGGGATCCGGTCGGCGCCGTCGGCGACGGTCATGCCGCGCTCGTCCATTTCGACGATCGTGCCCTCGACGCGCAGGCCGGAGGGGAGGGTCACGCGCACGGGCTTGCGCTCGGTCCGCGCGCGCGCGACCTCGACCGCCGCCCCGGAGCGAGAATCGCGCTCGCGCTTCTCCTCGTCGATCCGCTCGCGCAGCGCCGCCACGACCGACTGGCCCTGGTCGGCGAGCTTGGCGAAGTAGGCCGCGCGCTCGGGGGGCTCGGCGTCGGGGTCTCGCGCCTCCGGGCCGGGCTCGGGGAGCGGCGCCTCGAGCTCGGCGATCCTGACCTGCAGCCGGGCCGCGGTCGCCCGCGCCGCGTCGCCGGGCTGCTCGGAGAGGGCGGCGCGCAGCTGCTCGAGCCCGACCCCCCGCTGGGCCTCGGGGCTGAGCCCGGTCACGAACTCGAGCGCGCGGTCGGCCTCGCGGCGAAACGCGGCCGCGGCGCGCAGCTGCGCCTCGAGGGCCTTGACCTGCTGGGTGTGCGCGACCCGGAGCTTCGGGGCCAGGGTCGCGAGGACCTGCAGCGCCCCCTGGTAGTCCTCGGCCTCCTGGAGCTGGGCGGCGCGCTGCAACTGCTGGGCGAAGGCCTGCTCCCCCTCGGGGCTCGCCGCGGGGTCGACGCTCAGCGGCGGGTCCTCGATCACGGGGTCGATCACCGGCGGCGGGTCGGGGCTGGGCCGCGTGGGGGGAGGGGCCTCGGGCCCGCTCGCGAGCAGGATCAAGACGACCGCGGCGCCCGCCAGGACGACCCCGCCCACGAGCAGGCCGACCAGGAGCCCCTGGGGGCGGTGCGAGCGCGAGGCCGCCGCCAGGGCGTCGGCGTCGAAGCGCTTGGTCGAGCCGTCGAAGCGGCTCGTGCCCTCGTCGCCGCCGCCCCGGTCGGGGGTGGCGAGCTCCTTGAGCGTGCGCGCCGAGGCGCGCGCCAGGACCTCGCGCTCGACCCGCTGGGTCGAGTCTTCGTCGTGGGCCACCGCGTCCTCGAGCAACCCCTCCGCGCCGGTGGGCACGGGCAGCACGCCGAGGCCCGAGCGGGGGCGGTGCTCGTCGCTGCCGACGAACTCCTCGAGGACCTCGGGCGAGACGTAGTCTCCCTGGCGCAAGAAGCGGCGGAAGCGCAGCTCGGGCTCCCGGGCGCGGGCCTTGCCGAAGTCCTTGCGGCACGCCTCGGCCGCCTCCGGAGTCAGGTGGTCCGTCGCGACGAGGAGCTCGAGCAGTCGCGCGTCGCGGGGAGTCAGGGGCTCGGCCCCTCCGCCGCGCGCGCCCGCGCCAGCCGCAGCTCCTCGGTCAGCGCCAGCACCTCCGCGCGACTCGGCAGGTCGAGCGCGGCGCGCAAGGAGCTGCCGAGGCCCCGCAGGGCCTGCGAAGCCTGGCCCCCCGCGCCAGCGGCCAGCTCGCGCAGGCGCTGCGCGTGCGCGTCGCGCAGCTCCGCGACGTCGGCGGCGCTGAGGAAGCCCTCCTCCGACAGCCGCTGCAGCTCGCCCTCGACGAGGCTGCGCAAGGTCTCGCTGCGCCCGAGGGCGCCGATCAGGATTTGGTCCAGCACGGAAGACTCCACCTTCAGGATAGATCGGGTTGGTAGTTCGCGCGACCGGCGTCGCCACCGGGGCGGGCGTGTGTCGCGATCCGTCCGCGCGGGCTAGGATCTCAGGCATGCAGGTCTACCTGGTTCAGCCCCCGTACATGGGGATCAAGAGCGACGTCCAACCGCCCCTGGGGCTGCTCCTGCTCGGCGCGATCCTCGAGGCCGAGGGGCACACCCCGCACGTGGTCGACCTGAACCTGTTCGTGAAGGCCGGCGACTTCAAGCCCGACCGCTCCTTCCGCACGCAGTTCCTGCGCAAGCTCCCCCGGCGCAGCGCCCAGATCGACGTGATCGGGATCACGACCTGGTCCTACAACTTCGGGATCACCATGGAGTTCGTCGAGGAGGTCCGCCGCAAGCACCCGCGGGTCCCGATCGTGCTCGGCGGGCCCCACGTGACCTTCGTCGACCAACAGGTCCTCGAGCAGTTCCCGACCGTCGACTACGTGCTGCGCGACGAGGGCGACCGCACCTTCCCCCAGCTGCTGCGCGCCCTCGAGCACCCGAACCCCGCCGAGAAGCTGGCCCTGATCCCCGGGCTCACCTGGCGCCGCGACGGCGCGGTGGTGCGCAACGCCTCGGGCGGGGTGCTCGAGGACCTCGACGCGCTGCCCTACCCCGCCTACCACCTGGTGGAGCCCCGCGACTACCTGGAGTGCAACCGGGTGCTCCCCCTGGAGGCGGGCCGCGGCTGCCCCTACAACTGCAACTTCTGCTCGACGACCAACATGTTCCAGCGCAAGTACCGCGTGAAGTCGGCGGCGCGCCTGGTCGACGAGATCGAGTGGGCGATCCGCGCGGTCGGCAGCAACCGCTTCGAGCTGCTCCACGACAACCTCGTGGCCAAGAAGAGCTACGTGCTCGAGCTGTGCGAGGAGATCCGCCGGCGCAACCTCGACGTCGACTGGAGCTGCACCTCGCGCACCGACAACCTCACCGAGGACCTCGCCGAGGCCATGTTCCTCGCGGGCTGCACCTCGATCTTCTTCGGGATCGAGTCCTTGAGCGAAGAGCGCCAGAAATGGACGGGCAAGAAGCTCAAGCCGCCCAAGGTCCGCGAGGCGATCGAGCTCACCGCGCGCCAGCACATCACGCCGAGCACGGGGATCATCATCGGCTTCCCCGAGGAGACCGACGAGGAGCTCAACGAGACGATCCTCACCGCGGCGCGCTGGGCGGCGCACCCGCGGATCAAGGGCGACATCTCGACCGCCTCGCTGCGCTTCTACCCCGGCGCCGACCTCTTCGGCCGCAAGGACGAGCTGCGCTACGACCCGCGCGCGTCGGCCGACGTGAACCCGATCCCGGGCCACGTGCTCAAGGAGGAGTGGCGCGGGCTCGTCGAGCTCTTCCCCCTCGACTCGATCCACACCGGGCCCGAGGAGACCGAGCGCACCTTGCTCCGCCGCAACGTGCTCCGCACCCTGTTCGGCGTGTGCCCCGCGAGCTTCTACGCGCTCCTGCGCCGCGGCGAGCAGACCCCGCGCGAGGTCCTCGACGCGATCCAGCGCGCGGGCAGCTTCGACCCGCTCAACAGCGACCGCGTGCAGCGCAACAACGAGATCCTCCTCGCCTTCGGCGAGCTGGTCGCTGACGCCCCCCTGGAGGTGCGCGAGCTGCTGAGCTGCGAGCTGCCCTTCTGGCGCAGCGAGCCCGTCGTCGCCTCCCTCGACCACCTCGAGCACGTGATCATTCCCAAGTACTTCGAGCACGAGTCGCTGCTGGCCTACGCCTGCGGCGACCGCGAGGAGCCCCCCGAGCGCAGCGAGACCCTCTCGATCCTCGCGGTGCGCCGCGGCCCGGAGGCCGTGGTGTGGTTCACCGAGCAACCCGAGGAGCTGTGGGCGCAGTTCCAGGCCCAGTTCGTGTCCGACCCGCAAGGCACCGCGCGCTGGCTCGACGGCCTGAGCACCGCCCGCTGATTCGATCCCCGAGACCCCAGGAGCCAGCATGAGCGTCAACGTCGGCGACGTCGCCCCCGCCTTCAGCACCCAAGACCAGGACGGCAACGCCGTCGAGCTCGCGGACTTCGCCGGCAAGCGGGTCGTGCTGTGGTTCTACCCCAAGGCCGACACCCCGGGCTGCACCCGCGAAGGCTGCAACTACCGCGACCTGGCCGAGCGCTACGCCGAGCGCGGGACCCAGATCCTGGGCGTGTCCTACGACAGCCCGGCCGAGAACAAGAAGTTCCACGAGAAATACCGCTTCAGCTACCCGCTGCTCTCCGACGCCGATCAGGCGATCGCCAAGGCCTACGGGGCCTACGTCGCGGGTCAGCCCTACCCCAACCGCAACACCTACGTGATCGCGGGCGACGGCAAGGTCGAGAGCGTCCACGAGGGGATCAACCCCAAGACGCACCCCAGGGCGCTGCTCGACTCGCTCGGGGAGTAGCCGGGGCGGGCGCTTGCCCGCGCTTTGGCTGGGATTGCCGCCCGCGCGCGTTACACTCCTGGCCACCTAACTCAGAGGAGATTCAGATGCGCGACGTCGTCATTTGCGCGGGAGCCCGCACCGCCATGGCCGAGTACAGCGGCTCGAAGGGCGGAGGCTTGTTCAAGGACCTGTCAGCGATCGAGCTGGGCGCGACCGCGGCCAAGGCCGCGCTCGAGCGCGCCGAGGTCAAGCCCGATCAGATCGACCACGTGGTCATGGGCAACGCGCTCCAGACCTCGGCCGACGCGATCTACGGCGCGCGGCACGTGGGCCTCAAGGCCGGGGTGCCCCAGGAGGTCCCGGCGCTGACCGTGAACCGGCTCTGCGGCTCGGGGATCGAGTCGGTCGCTCAGGCCCGGCGCATGATCCAGCTCGGCGAGGCCAACACCGTGCTCGCCGGCGGCATGGAGAACATGAGCCAGGCGCCCTTCGTCGTGCGCGGCGCGCGCACCGGCCTGGCCTTCGGGCGCCCGGTGAACTTCGAGGACCTGCTGTTCGAGGCGCTCAAGGACCCCCTCTGCGGGCTGTTCATGGCCCAGACGGCGGAGAAGCTCGGCAAGCAGTACGAGATCAGCCGCGAGGAGCAAGACGACTTCGCCTGGCGCTCCATGCAGGAGGGCATTCGCGCGACCAACGCGGGGGTCTTCAAGGACGAGATCGTGCCCGTCGAGATCAAGGCCGGGCGCAACACGATCACCGTCGACAAGGACGACCACGTCAAGCCCGACAGCACGCGTGAGAAGCTCTCGCAGCTGCGCGCGGCCTTCGGCAAGGACGGCACGGTCACCGCGGGCAACGCCAGCGGGATCGTCGACGGCGCCGCGGCCCTCGTGGTCGCGGGCGCCGACACCGCCGAGGCGAAGGGCTGGCCGGTGCTCGCCAAGATCGCGGGCGTGGCCACCGTCGGCGTCGACCCCACGATCATGGGGATCGGACCCGCGCCGGCGATCACCGCCGTGCTCGAGCAGATCGGCAAGACCGTGGCCGACGTCGACCTGTTCGAGATCAACGAGGCCTTCGCCGCGCAGTACCTCGCGGTGGAGAAGGAGCTCGGCCTCGACCGCAGCAAGTGCAACGTCAACGGCGGCGCGATCGGGATCGGCCACCCGCTGGGCGCCACCGGCACCCGCCTGATCCTGCACCTCGCCCTCGAGCTCCAGCGCCGCGGCGGCAAGCTGGGGATCGCCTCGGCCTGCATTGGCGGCGGCCAGGGGATCGCGATCGCGATCACCCGCTAGCGCCCTCCCGGACGAATCCACAGGGCGGAGCCGCGGCTCCGCCCTGTCGCGTTCCGGAGCCGCGGAACTTCCTGCCCCCCTTGCGCTCGGCGCAAAGGTCCCCCACGCTAGGGGGAATGGTGTTTCGGCGCTCCCGACACAGGCCCCTCGCAGAGCTCAAGCGGCCCACCCTCCCGGGCCGTTGCCCGCTGTGCCGCGACGCCGAGGCCGAGCTCGAGCTGCTCTCCTGCCCGGAGTGCCGCTCGACCGCGCACCGCGCCTGCCTCCACGAGCTGGGAAACCCCTGCTGCCCGACCCTGGGTTGCGGCTACCGCTACGCCCTCCCGGGCAAGACCCGGGAGAGCCCCCGCCACTGGGCGCTGCGCCGCAGGGCCCGCCTGCGCGCCTGTCGCCGCGGACTGCGCGAGGCCATGTTCACCGCGTGGCGCGAGCAGAGCCGCTCGTTCCTCGTGCCCTTCTTCAGCTTCGCCCTCGTCTCCTACGTGCTGAGCCTGGGCCAGTGGATCAACCTCCGCCCCCTCGACGCGGCGCTGCTCGTCGGCTTCCTCGGCAGCTGCACCGCCCGGGTCTACCTGGGCATGCTCAAGCAGCGCGAGCGCGAGTGCGAAGACGTCCAGCGCCGGATCCAGCGCCGCCACCGCCGCTGGCTCACCGCCCTCGAGAGCGCCTCGAGCCTCGAGCTCAACGACAGCAGCCCGCCCTCCCTCGCGAGCTCGACCTCCGCGGCCACCCCCTGCTCCTCCCTCGAGTCCTTCCCCTCGAGCGCGTGGTGGCCCCAGTCGCCCCCCTCGGAGTGGTCGCGCCTCCCCCCCCACCCCGGCGCGCTCTTCTAGAGGTCCGACGCCGACTCGGAAACCTCAGGCCACCAAGCCGTAGGGGCGGAGCTTGCCTCCGCCCGCCGCCGTGCTCGCCCGCGCCGCCCGAGACCGAGCGCAACGGGGACGGAGACCAAGCCCCCTCTCCCTGGCCTCAGCGCGGGGGAGGGGGCTTGGCTACACTGGGCGGGTGGTGATCAAGCGGCACGAGATCAGCGACGTCGACCGGGGGGTGGTGCTCTCTCCCAGCGGGCCGCTGCGCACCGAGCGCGCCGAGGGGTTCCGCGAGGCCCTCGACGGGGAGTGCAAGGGCGACACCCAGAACTTGATCGTCGACTTCGGCGCCGTCGACTACCTCGACAGCACGACCCTCGGGCACCTGCTCAACGCCCACGACCGCATGACCAAGAAGGGCGGCTCGCTGATCCTCGCCGCCCTCTCCCCCGACGTGCGCGTGGTGATCGACTCGATCGGGCTCACGAGCTTCTTCGCCCTCGCCCCCACGGTGAGCGAGGCGGAGGTCATCCTCCGCGAAGGCTCCGACCTGGGGATCACGACCACCGAGTCCGACAGCGACTTCGGCCCCCTCGGCTTGACCTAGGCCGCGATCGGGCGTGGCTCAGCGGTGGATCGTGTCTCCGGCGGTGGACCTGGCGGCGCTCGCGCTCCCGGCGGCCGCGACCGTCGCGGTGCTGCTCGCGCCGCGCCCCGACGAGCTGAGCCTGCTCCACTTCCTGTGGCTGGTCGTGGCCTTCGACGTGGCCCACGTGTGGGCCACGGTCTACCTGACCTACGGCGACGCGGAGGTCCGGCGACGGCGCCCGCTCTTGCTCGTGCTCCCGATCCCGCTGGTGTGGGTGGCCGCGTTTCGCCTGCACGAGCACTCGCCGAGCCTCTACTGGACCGTGCTCGCCTACGTCGCGATCCACCACTTCGCCTCGCAGCAGTACGGGTTCGTCGCGCTCTACCGCGCGCTGGGGGGCGCGGCCACGGCCCTCGACCGCTCCCTCGACAAGGTCACGCTCTGGACCGGCGCGCTGGTGCCCGTGATCGCCTGGCACGCCTCCCCCGCGGGCTTCGACTGGTTCGGGCACGGCGAGGCCTTCCTCGCGCCCCTCGACCCCGCGCTGCTCCCCGACCTCTACGCCGTCTACGGTGCGGTCGCCCTCGCCTACCTCGGACGCCAGGTGTGGCACGCGACCCAGGGGAGCTTCAACCTGCCCAAGAACGCGTGGATGCTCGCGTCGTGGGTGAGCTGGGCGGTGGGGCTCGCCTGGGCCGACCACCCGCTGGTCGCCCTCGCCGCGATCAACCTCATGCACGGGCTGCCCTTCCTCGGCCTGGTGTGGGTCCGCGCCCGCCGGCGCTGGGCGGCCGAGCCCGAGGCCCGCGGCGTCGTCCCCTGGCTGGTGCGCAACCCCTGGAGCTTCGTGGCCCCGCTGCTCGCGGTCGCGCTCCTCGAGGAGGGGCTGTGGGAGGGGCTGGTGTGGGGCCACTACGTCGCGCTGTGGACCGAGCTCAGCCCGACCGAGACCTCGCTCGTGGTCGCCGTGCTCGCGCTGCCGCAGACCGTGCACTACGTCCTCGACGGCTGGATCTGGAAAATGGACGGGAGCAACCCCGACCTCAAGCTGCTGTTCGCCGGACCCCCGGGGCCCCAGCCTGCGTGATTCGCCTACAATCCGGCCCATGACCAAGCAGCACCCTGCGCGCGCGCTCTGCGAGCGCCTCGAGATCGAGCTCCCCGTGGTCCAGGGCGGCATGACCTTCGGCTCGGACGCGCGCCTGGTGATCGCGGTCTCCAACGCGGGCGGGCTGGGGACCCTCGGGACCTTTCACTACCGCACCCACGAGCAGATCGTGGCCGAGGTCGAGGCGATCCGCGCGGGCACCTCGCGCCCCTTCGCGGTCAACGTGCCCTTCTTCGAGCAGAGCGAGCCGCTGGTCGAGCGGCTCGCCCTCGAAGCCGGGGTGCGCTGCTTCACCCTCGGCGGGTGGTACAGCGCGCGGGTCGCCGAGCTGCGCGAGCAGCTCGGGCTCACGATCCTGGTCAGCGTCAACGCGCCGACCGTCGCGCGCATGGTGCTCGACCGCCCGCTCGACGTGCTGATCGTGCAGGGGAACGAGTCGGGGGGGGCCAACGGCGCGTTCACCACCCGGCAGCTGTTCGAGCTGCTCCGCCCGAGCACCGACGCGCCGATCCTCCTCGCCGGCGGGCAGTGGGACGGCTTCGACCTGCGCGACGCCCTCGCCCGCGGCGCCGCGGGGATCCAGCTCGGCACGCGCTTCTTGTTCGCCGCGGAGTCGCCGCTGCACCCCACGATCAAGCAGCAGGTGCTGAGCCACAACCTCAAGCGCCCGCTGACCACGACCCTGACCGCGGTCAAGGACACGCTCAACATGCGCTTCGTGGCCAACAAGGCCTATCGCCAGGCCGAGAAGGCCCAGACGATCCCCGAAATCTTCCAGGACAAGGAGCAGGTGTTCGCGCTCAGCGAGGCGTTCTTCGCCGCCCAGGAGAAGCCCGTCTTGCTCTACGCCGGCACCGGGCTCTACAAGCTGCGCGCGATCCAGCCCTGCGCGGAGATCCTGGCAGAGGTCCGCCGCGACTACGCGGCCTCGAACGCGGCGGAGCTCCCCGCCTTCTGAGCCGCGCTCCGCGCGCTGGGCCGGCGAAGCCATGACCGCGGTGTACCCCGTCGTCCCGTAGGAAACGCGCTCGCTGCGGCGCCTCCCCAGCGGTCTTGCTATACCTCGAGCAGGTTCCAGACCCGAGGCGGAGTGACATGGGCACGGCTCAGCCGATCCACCCCTTGTTCATCGAGGCGCAGAAGAGCTCCCGGGAGGAGTTCCTCGCCAAGCACACCGACCCGCTGTTCGTGGTCGACCCCCACGTCGCCGAGGAAGACATCGAGCAGGCCTTTCAGACCCAGGCGGTGGGTCGAGGCGACCCCACCGGCACCCGGGTCGCTTGGATCCGCAAGGCGCACGGCTCGAGCGCCCTCGACTTCATGATCACGATCGGCCGCGCGCGCAGCAACGACATCGAGCTCGACGCCCCCGACGTGAGCAAGTTCCACGCGTTCCTGGTGCCCACCGCCGAGGGCTGGGAGCTCGGCGACGCCGGCTCTCGCTTCGGGACCCTGGTCGACGACCGGGAGCTCAAGGGCGAAGACGCCCGCGCCCCCTTGACCCCGGGCTCCCGGGTGGCGGTCGGCTCGGTGAGCATGACCTTCCACGTGCCCGAGACCTTCCACGACTACCTCATGGGCAAGGACTGAGCGTCGGCTCGGCCGGCTGAAGCCGGCCTCGCAGGGAGACGCCCGTACATGCCAATGGCCTCACCGAGTCCCGAGTCGGTGAGGCCATTGGCGCACGGCGTTTGAGTTGTAAACACGGTTGAGGCAAGACCTAAGCTTACAGTTCGGGAGGCCCAACAAGGACCTCTAAGAAAACCGTCCGAACCCTCAACGCCGGATATTCCTTACATAGCGATAAACGTACCGGCACCCATC
>JAGQRJ010000861.1 GCA_020425635.1 Planctomycetota bacterium
CGCCGCGGCCCGCGCCGCCGGTGTGGCCGCGCTGGTGGCCTGCGCGCTCCCCGACCGCACCCCCGCGGCCTGGCGCGCGCTGCTCGCCGACGCGCACCGCCCGCTGGAGCTGGTCGCCGACGACCCGGACACCGCGCGGATCCTGAGCGCCGGCCCCTACGACCCCGAGCTCCTCGCCCAGCGCCTGCGGGCCCCGCTGCCCACGCTGAGCCTGCGCGTGGTCCGCGCCTCGAGCGGCCACGGCCGCGTGGTGATCGAGGTCGCGAACCCCACCGCCGAGACGCTCCCCGCGGGCGAGCTGCAGGCCGGCGCGACCTCCCCCGTCCCCGCGCTCGCGCCGGGCGCGGTCCACACCGTCGAGCGCGCGGCGAGCTGGTCGAGCCGGGCCACCCAGGCCTCGGCGACCTGGCGCTCGGGCGAGCGCGAGGTCGAGGTGCGCGTGGACCTGCCCGCGCCGACCCGAGCCAACGACCTGGCGCTGCTCCAGGCCTCGGCCACCCCCTCCGCCGACGGCGGACTCCTGGTCGAGGCTGTGGTCGAGTCCCGCGGCTTCCAGGTCGGCGCCGAGGTCAGCGTCAAGCTCGAGGACGACCTCGTCGCGACTGCCCAGGTCCCTGCGCTCTCCGCCGGCCAGCGTCACCCGCTGCGCTTCGAGGTCCCTGCGAAGCTCGTCGAGCGCCTGCCCGCCGGCGAGGTCTCGAGCTGCGCGCTCGAGGTCGCGGTGCCCGACGACGCGACCCCCCACAACAACCTCGCCGTGTTCGACCTCGCCCTGAGCCTCGACCCCGCCGGCGCGCCCCCGGTGCGCACCCTCTACCAGCAGAGCGGCGAGCTGAACATCGTGCTCGACACCCCCTGGCGCCTCGCCCCCGGGCGGCCCTACCTCCCCGTGCTCGTGTTCCTCCCCGAGAAGGGCGACCGCAGCCGCAAGACCTGGGTCCAGGTCGACCGCTTCGAGGTCTCGGTGGGCGGCCGCGACGACGACCAACGGCGGATCGTCTACCGCGACGCCCTCGCCGACGAGCGCGAGGACGGCGAGGCCTTGTTCGCGCCCCAGGGCACGCGGGTCCTCGACGAGCTGGGCAACCTCAAGACCCAGGACGGCGAGCCCGACCTGCGCCTGTTCGGTCACGACCGGATCTACGTGCCCGGCCGCTACAACCTGGTGTGCCTGCCGCGCGAGGCGATCACGCGGGAGGGGCTCGCCGCCCCGGGCAGCCCGGGCCAGGTCAACTACGTCGAGGCCCGCGCCGAGTGGACCAACCGCCGCCGCTTCCTCTTCATTTTCCGCCGCACGGGCCACGGCCACAGCCGGCGGGTCATGCGCGTGCAGTTCCCCAACGACGCGCGCCCCCGACTCACGGCGCGCGGCCACTACTTCGACACCCACGTGCACACGATCGCCGAGTGGTATCAGGGCACCTGGCTGAACCTGCTCGCCCCCCGCAAGAACTGGGGCGGCCCGATCCCCATGCTCAAGGAGTCGGCCTACGCGATCGGGCTCACCGAGTCGGTCGAGGCCGTGCGCGATCGGGTGATCACCACCGACCACAACGCCTTCTACAACCACTCGAAGCCGAGCCACAACTCGCTCAAGCACCGCCCGCCCTTCGGCCCCACGGGCTCGGTCATGGGCCGCGGCACCGAGCGCGAGATCATGCAGCAGATCTTCGGCGAGACCTGCGCCGAAGAGGTCGCCTTCAGCGCGCACCAGAAAATGGTCGGCCCGATCAAGCTCCCCCTGGGCGGGCACATGCTGACCTACCGCGCGGAGCACGTGACCGGCGCCTGGCACGGCGGGAGCACCTTCGCCCGGATCCTGGGAAGCCCGCACAAGAAGACCAAGCTCGAGGAGTGGATCCCGCGCTTCACCAAGCAGAACCGCGCCGAAAACAGCTCGGCCGCGACCTTCGCCGCGCACCCCGCCAACGACGGCCAGGGCTGGAGCCCGAAGCACCTCGACCTGGCCTTCGAGCTCGACCCGGCCAAGCGCGACGACCGCAGCGTGCACGCCGAGCAGACCGGCTTCCTCGCCAAGGGCCTGCAGATCTGGAACGGCGAGTTCGGCCGGCACAGCATGCCGCCGGGCACGATCGTGTGGGGCGACCTCGACCCCTGGAACGACGACCGCTTCCGCGTCGGCAACAAGGACTGGGACCAGGAGCTGAACACCGGCCTGCGCCAGTGGCACGAGATCGTGTCCAAGACCCTGAACTACGAGCTGGCCGCGTATCCCGGGATCCGCTTCCCGCGCAAGGTGTTCGTGCTCGCGGGCAGCGACGCCCACGGCGACTTCAACGGCACCGAAGACCGCCTCGCGACCATGGTCGGCGCCCAGGCGACCTTCGACGTCGACGCCAACGCCTACGGCAAGGTCCTGACCTACGCCATGCCCCGCGGCGAGGAGTCGCCCCTCGACGCCATGATCGCCGGGCGCTCGGTGCTGACCGACGGCCCGCTGCTCGACTTCTCCCTCGACGCCGACGCGCGCTGGGACCCGACCCAGCAGTGCTGGGACGCGAGCGCCACGCGCTTCGTCGACGCCGACGGCATGATCGGCGGCGGCGGCCCCTTCGACGGCCAGGGCACGGCCCTCGTCGCCCGCGGCAGCGACGGCCTGCGCCTCGGCTTCCGCTACGCCTCGAACCGCGAGTGGGGCCCGCTGACCCGCGTGGCGCTCTACCTGACCTCGCCCGACCAGCCGAACGCCATGGGCCAGCGTCCCACCGGAGGCACCCTCCCGCTGCCCGTGCAGGTCTACGGCACCGTCGGTCCGAACACGGTGCACCAGGTCACCCTGCCCGCCCCGCTCCGCGCCCCGACCGCGATCTCCCTCGGCGGCTTCTCGCGCGACCCGAGCGAGCTGCGCACCGACGACCGCCGCTGCCTGACCAACGCGGTCTACGCCGTGCCCTACGACTTCAGCGCCACGGTGACCAAGACCGAGGTCGACGCCGCGGGCAACGGCTCGATCCCCCCGGGCGCGCTGCGCGTGCGCTGGGCCTTCGACATGTCCCTGCGCCCCCTGGCCTACGCCGTCGAGATCAAGGCCCTCTCGAGCGCCGGGCGCTCGTCGCCGGTCGACGCCGGCCCGATCGACGTGCTCGCCCCGGTGGGCACCTGGACCGGCTGCGCGACCCACCTCGACAGCGTCTACGAGCTGACCAACACCCGCCCGATCCCGCTCAACCTCGACCGCTTCGGGAGCAGCGCCGACGCGGTGACCTTCGTGGTCGCCTTCCGCGACACGCCCCAGGACCCCTTCGGCAACCGGCTCAACCGGATCGCCGCGACCTTCGAGGTCCCCGGGATCGGCAGCGGCGGTGAGACCGGCCCCGAGGTCGAGCGCGGCCCCGTCGAGGCCCCCGAGTTCCTCGGCCTCACCTCGCGCCTCGCAGGCAAGCCCCGCGCCTCGGGCGACGAGGCGGTCCGCGAGGAGGTCGAGCTCGAGCTGGCCGCCTCGCCCGACGCCGAGCGCCCCCCGGTGCGCGAAGCCCTCGACGAGTCCTCCGAGCTCGCGACCTCGCCCCTGGGCGGCCTCGAGCGCCGCCTGGCGGCAGACCGCGCCGTCGCCGCCGCAGACGACGAGCCCAGCGAGGCCGAAGAGCGCGCCGCGGCCGAGGCCGCCCTCGAGGCCCTCGGGCGGAAGCCCTCCTCGGGCGGCGCGCCCCTCGCCGGAGGCGACCTGCCCCCGACCCTGACCGGCGACCCGATCGACGTCACCCAGCCCCAGCCCGTCGCGACCCTGGGGCCGTCGGCTTCGCACCTCGGCACGGGCTTCGGCTTCGAGCTGGGCCCGAGCGCCGACAACGACCAGGGCCTGGACAACCGCCTGGTGGGCGGCGGCACCAAGCCGCAGCCCGTGGCCGGTCAGCCCGTGCCGCGCGTCGAGCCCCCCGTCGCGGCCGGCGCGGCGGGCGCCCCGCTCGAGCGCGTCGAGCCG
>JAGQRJ010000862.1 GCA_020425635.1 Planctomycetota bacterium
CCTACGACTGGGGCGCGGCGAAGTCGAAGGTGGTGGGCAGCTTGCCGCCGGAGAGCCACTCCCAGTCGATCTTGCGGTAGGCGAAGCCGAGCTCGTCCATGTGGGGCGGGGTGGACTCGTCGCGCTCGCTGGGGGTGGGAATGTGGGGGCGCGCCTTGATCAGGCGGCAGTCGCTGAGCGTGATCTTGAAGTAGATCTCGGTCGCGCCTTCGCCGGGCTTGTCGCGCTCGAACTCGATCTCGACCGAGCCGATCTTCTTCTTCTTGGCGAGGGCCTCGTAGAGCTTGGGGCTCGACTTGTCGAGCTCCTTGAGCACGGTGCAGGCGCCGTGGAGCGGCTCGCCGCGGCCCTTGGCCTCGCGCATGTCGAAGGGGTACTCCATGAGGTGGTTGAAGCCGCGGATCTCGGACCAGTCGGCGCGCTCGAGCGACGAACCGGGCATATCGGCGATCTTCATGAACACTTTCATTCCAGACATGTGACTTCTCCTCGTGGGTGGGTTGTTCGTGGCAGGCGGGTCGTGCTCGCCTTCACCCGTAGATCCAAGGGTTCCCCCCGCGGGATCACAGCCGCCTCGAGATTTTCTTTAAGTCACTCGAGGGAGAGTGTTTGTGTCGCGCGCTCGGCTGCGCCCCGTCCGCTTCCCCGCTCCCATTCTGCGCGGGAAGGGGAGCCGGGATGTGTGGTAACCTCTGCTCCAGCCAGGGTCGAAGGGGCGTACTTCATGGGTATGGCGCGATGGTTCGGGGTCGCGGCGGTGTTGGTCGCCGTCGGTGATTGCAGTGCAGACGAGCTGGGCGACCAGATCCGCGCCGCCGCCACCCGTCACTCGGCGAGCGTCGTGCGCGTGGAGGCCGTGACCTCGGTCGCCGTCGAGCGCCTGCCTGGACTCCCCCCAGGAGCGCGCCGTACCCAGCGGATCGGCGCGACGGGCGCGGTGGTCGACGCCCAGGGCCTGGTGGTGTTCCCCGCCGCAGCCCTCGACCCGGCTGGGGCGGCCTTCGCGCTGCTCGGCAGCCGGCAGGTGCCGGACGTGCTCTCGCTCAACGTGCGCGGCCTCGACGGGCGCGTGCGTCCCGCGCGTTGGCTCGGGCGGGTCGGTGACAGCGGGCTGGCCTTCGCTCGCCTGGAGGGCGCGGCTCGGGACGGGCTCGCGCCCTTGGCCTTCGCCAAGGCCTCGCCGCGCCTCGGCGACGTGCTGCTCGTGCTCTCGGTCGACGCCCCCAGCGGCGGCGCGCCGCGGCCCCGCGTGGAGGTCGTGCGCGTGGCTCGCGAGGGCGAGGGCGCGCTGCTCGTCTCGCCGACCCAAGGGCCGACGGGCGCCCTGGCCCTGCTCCCCGGGGGTGAGCCGGTCGGGATCCTCGCCGCGGCCGCCGTGCAAGGCGGCGCGGGGGACCTCCTACGCCCGGATCGCCTCGCCGAGCTGCGTCGCGCCGAGGTCTTCCTCGCGAGTCGGCTCGCCGGGCCGATCGCGAGCCCGCCCAACGAGGCGCCGGTCAAGCGCACGCGCACCCGCCCCTGGCTCGGGACCCGCCACCAGCAGCTCACGCCGGAGCTCGCCGCGAGCCTCAAGCTCGAAGAGGAAGGCGGTGTGCGGATCCTCGAGGTCTACCCCGACGGCCCCGCGGCGAAGGCCAAGCTCGCCGCCGGTGACGTGCTCGTGGAAATGGACGGAGAGCCCCTCGACCTCGACCCGGGCGAGATCTTCGACGCGATCGTCGAGGCCTACCGGATCGGCGACGAGCTCGAGTTCACCGTGGTCCGCGGCGGCGACGAGCTGCAGGTCGTGGTCACCCTCAGCGAGGGCCCGGTGCGTCCGCCCCACGCGACCCGGCGCGGGGTGCAAGACCTCGGGCTGCAGCTGCGCGAGGTGACCTTCTACGACCGCAAGGAGCTCGCGCTGAACCCCGCGGCCAAGGTCGCGGACCCCGACTCGCTCGCGGGCGGGATCGTCGTCGACCTCGACCCCGACGGGGCCGCCTCGCTGGCGGGCCTGCGCGGGGACGACCTGATCACCCACGTTGACGGGCAAAAGCTCGCCAACCTCGAAGACGGCGTGTCGCGTTTGACCGCCGCGGGCAACCACGAGGTGCAGATCCTGCGCCACGGCAAGCCCCTGACCCTCACCATTCGTCGCTGAGCCCCGAGGTTCCCATGTGCAGCGAGACCAGCACCGAGGTCGAGACCCTCGTCGAGACCACGCCCGCCAAGACGCACGCTCAGTCCGAGACTCGAGCCGAGGTCGCGGCTGACCCCGAGCCGAACCTGGCCACGCCGCGGCCGCTGCCGGTGGTCGGGAAAATGCCTGGGCCCATGCTCCAAACCATGGGCGACGACGTCGTCTTGCGCACCAGCAACGAGGTCGAGGGCTTCCGCTACAGCCGGCTCAAGGGGATCTGGTTCACGTTCAGCGTGTTCCTCAAGCTCCCGCTCTTGCCGCTGTGGCCGTTCTTCATCGCGAAGGAGGCCAAGGACTGGTCGATCGCGCGGAACTACTTCCGCACCCTGGGCTACTGCTTCAAGGTGATCGTGGATCAGGTCCGCTTTGGCTCGTTCTTCCGCATGGTGAAGTACAACACGCTCATGACCCCCGAGTCGGTCGAGGCGCGGATCGCGCAGCGCGAGGGCGCCTGCAGCCGCTGCGCGAAGTGCTGCAAGCAGTTCGACTGCATTTTCCTCGGCCAGGAGGAAGAGGGCGACTACTACTGCAAGGTCTACCGCAGCGACTACTGGTACTACGGGACCTGCGGACGCTACCCGCTCGATCAGGTCGATATCGACTACCACGCCTGCCCGGGCTTCTCCTTCCCCGACGACACGCCCGCCCACAAGGACCGGTCGTACAAGGAGAGCAAGCAGGCGGTCACCGCCTAGGGCGGCCCCGGCGTGAACTTCGACCCCACGCGCGCTCCGGCCGAGCCGCGCCTCGCGGCGGCGGTGATCCTCGTGCGCGCGCGAGCGAGCGGCGAGGCCGAGGTGTTCCTCCTCCGGCGCCACCGCAAGGCGTCGTTCATGGCCCAGAGCTTCGTGTTCCCGGGCGGCATGGCCGACCCCGGTGAGGCGGACGCGCGGGTCACCGCCGCGCGCGAGCTGTTCGAGGAGGCGGGGGTCCTGCTCGCCCGCGGCGTGGACCCCGCGCTCGCGGCCGGCTGGCGGCGGGAGCTGATCGCCGGGGAGGGCGCCTCCTTCGCTGAGCGCCTGGCCGAGGCGGGCGCCGAGCTCGAGCTCGACGGCCTCGACCTGTTCGCGCACTGGATCACCCCCTCGGCCGAGCCCCGGCGCTACTCGGCCGAGTTCTTCCTCGCCGAGCTCCCTCCCGGCCAGACCCCGAGCTTCGACAACGTGGAGACCGTCGACGAGGTGTGGGTCACGCCGGCCGAGGCCTTGGCCCGCCGCCACGAGCTGCGCCTGCCGCCGCCCCAGCTGCGCACCCTGCTCGAGCTGAGCGACGCGGCCCCGCGGGGCGTGGCCGCGCTGCGCGAGCTCGCGCGCGCGCGTCGCCCGCACGTGACCCCGCTGATCCCGCGCTACCTCGAGGACCCCTCGACGCCCCAGGGCTTCGCCCTCGTGCTGCCCTGGGACCCGACCTACACGACCACCGCGCAAGGCGTGGGCGAGCCCCTGCCCGCGAGCCACCCCCTCGCCGCCGGCGGCGGCAGCCGCTTCGTGCTCGACGCCGACGGGGTGTGGGAGCAGCTGTAGCGCGGCAGCGCGGCCGGCGAGCGTGAACCAACGCGAGAGGCCGGCCTCGAAGGCCGGCCTCTCGTTCTTTCACCCGGAACCCAACCGTCAGTCGCGGCGGTTGAGCAGGATCGCGAGGCGGAAGGAGAGCTTCAGCGCCTCGTAGTAGATCCAGGCCAGGGTGACCATGAGGCCGAAGGCCGCATACCACTCCATGTACTTCGGCGCGCCCGAGTTGACGATCTCCTCGACCCGACCGAAGTCGAGGATCAAGGTGAACGAGGCGATCCCGAGGAAGAACAAGCAGATCCCGAGGCCGATCAGGGCGCTCGTGGGATCGGCCGTCGCGCTGCTGAGGCTGAAGAACGGGATCGAGACCCCGAACAGCCCGAGCACGAAGGCGGTGAGGTAGGTCAGCATGGCGCCCATGATCAAGACGCTCATGATCCGGCGGAAGCGCTGGGTCGGGCGAATGATCCCGGTGGTGTAGAGCGCGAGCATGCTGACCACGCAGGCCATGGAGATCACGAAGGCCGGGAGCGCGAGGCTGCCGCCCTCGTTGATCAGGGCCGCCATGCCGCCTTCGCTGCCGGCGAACTGACGGGCGAGGACCTCGTCGAGGAGCTTGGTCATGACCCCGAGGAACACGCCTTCGACCGCGGCGTAGACCGGGCCCACCGTCGACGACAGGCGGGGGTTGCCCATGAGCACGAAGCTCGCGCCGAGGCAGATCACGAACGCCGCAATGCAGCTGATCATGAGCACCGAGCCGGTGACCGGCAGGTAGGCGTAGCCCAGAGCGCCGGTCACGGTCGCGATCGCGACCAGGGCCGAGGTCTTGTTGACCACCCCTTGCACCGTGGCCGCGTTGTCGCCGGCCATGGCGTCCGAGGGGGAGTAGAGGTTCTCCTTGTTGAGGGCTGGGTTCGAAGACTCGAAGTCCATGGGAGGCCTTCCTTCCTGTGCTGCCGGTCGCGCCGGTGTCCTTGGATGGTGGGCCAGGTCTGCCCCATTTGCAAGAGGTTCGGCGCGCGGTTCCAGGCTTTACGCCGGATTGGAACCGGGCTCTTGCGCGAGGAGCTCGTCGATCCGGGCGTTGATCGCCTGGGGGCTGGCCTGGCCCTTGGTCGCGCGCATGACCGCGCCCAGGATCGCGCCCCGGGCCTTCTGCTTGCCGTCGCGCAAGTCTTGGACCGCCTTGGGGTTGGCCGCCCAGGCCGCGTCGGTGGCGGCGCGCACCGCGCCCTCGTCGACCGCGGCGATCCCGTGCTTCGCGATCACCGCGCTGGGGCTCAGGCCCTCTTCCGCGACCTTGGGCCACACCTGCTTGAGCACGAGCTCCTTGGGCAGGGTCTGCTCGACGAGGAGTCGGTGCAGCTCGAGCACGTGCTCCACGGGCACCGGGATCGCGCTCGAGTCGAGGCCGCGCGCGTTGAGCAGCGCCGCGATCTGGTTCAGGGCGTAGTTGGCCGCGTCGGCGAGGGGGACCCCGCCGGCGGCCAGCGCGTCGACGAAGGCGCCGAGCCCGTGGTCGACGACGAGCGCCTCGGCCTGCCGGGGGTCGAGGCCGCCTGCGCGGTAGCGCGCGCAGCGCGGGCCCGGCAGCTCGGGCAGCGCGGCCCGCACGGCCGCGACGGTCGCGGCGGGCACCTCCAGCCGCGGGAGGTCGGGGTAGGGCATGTCGCGGTAGTCCGCGGCGTCTTCCTTGCTGAGCATCAAGCGGGTGAGTAGGCGCGAGCCCTCGGGGCGCCCCGCGGC
>JAGQRJ010000863.1 GCA_020425635.1 Planctomycetota bacterium
CCCGGGCGCGAGGCCGAGCCGCGCGCGCACCCGCGCGCCGAGCTCGGCTGCGCACGGAGGCGGCGTCGGCTGCAGGTCCTTGGGCAGCGCGCCGAGCAGCGGGAGCGCCGCGCGAAACGGGCGGCAGGCCAGGTGCTCGGGAGCCCCCGCCACGCTCGGCGGGCTGGGCGTGGCCACGTCGTAGAGCCGGGCCCAGGGGTGGGTGTCGGGCCCGCAGCACCAGGCGCCGAGGCTCGCGGCGAGCAGCGCCGAGAAGCGGTTGCCGGTCAGGTCCACGACCGCGTCGAACTCGAGCCGCCGCACGTCGAGCACCTCGGCCAGGAAGCCCGCCGGGCTCCACGACTCGCGCCGGCGATCGCTGATCACGTGCTCGAGGACCAGGACCCGCGCGGCCGGCAGCTGCGCCCGCCACAGGCACGCCGTGCGCGCCGGCGCCGCGACCCACAGCGCGTCGCGCCCGTAGCGCTCGGCGAGCGGCGCGAGCACCTGGGTCGCCCACAGGCTGTCGCCCACCCAATGGCAGGCGATCAGCAGCAGCCGCTCCGGCCGCTGGGGCCGCTCGCGCCGCGCGCGCGCGCGCAGGCGGCCGGCGAAGCGACCGAGCGCGGCCTCGGCGCTGAGGAAGGGGCTCACGGCGTGCTCGCAGAGGGTGGCGTCACGACCTGAAGCTTAGCAGCCTGTCCAGGAAGTCCTGACCGGCGTGACCGCAAAGCGACGCCTACACGCCGCGACGTCACCAAGCCCCGTCTCGACTTAGCTGTCTCGACGTCGAGACCCGCCCGGTCTCGGAGCCCGCTTCCTCAGCGTTCCGCAGGCGGCTCGGGACCGCGGCTGGGCTGGGTCCGGTATCTCAACTCACCACGGGATCGCGATCCGGAACCCCACGCGCTCCGACCTCGCTCCCGGGCGCCACACCTCACCGTCCGCGGCCCCTGCCTCTGTCAGCCAATTGCTGCCCTTGGCCTTCCGCCAGGACACCCCGTCGCGCGCGCCTCCGTCCCCAGGAATGCCCGGCGCGGGAACCGCGTCGGCCACCCACTCCGAGAGGTTGCCCTCCAGATCCAGGGCGCCGCACGGCGCGGCGGGGAAGCTGCCAACCGGCGCCGGCCACCAGAAGCCGTCTGCGGTCCCCAAGGTGTTGCCCCGCGCCGCTCCGAAGGCGGGTACTGCCCTGCCCCAGGTGGCTGCGGAATCCCACTCGTCCTCGTAGGGCAGCCGCGCCCCCACCCACTGGGCGTAGCGGTTGGCCTCCCCCCAAGACACGCAGTGGGCAGGGTGGTCGGGCTCGGCCGGGAGCCTGGCCAGCTGGGCTACGTGGACCTTGTTCCAGCGGCGAAACCACCTCACCTGGCGCCAGGTCACCTCGTGCTTCCCCAAGAACAAGCCCGACGCCCCCTGCGGCACCCACACCAGGGCCGAGCCGTCGGCCTGGTTCAGGTAGTCGCCAGGGGCCTCCCCGAACCGAACGCCCTCAGGAAGGGGTAGCTGGGGGCGACGCTCTGGCGCCAGCGCGACGAACCATGCGGGGGCGTCCTCGTCGAGGGCCCGAACCTCTCGGGCCACCTCGGCGGAGAACGCGCGCAACGACTCGCCCACCGCGCCTACGCGCCTCACGGTCCCCTCGTCGAGCAGACCTTCGCCCAGGCGCTCGGCGACGTCTCGGAGCGCCCCCCGTGCCCGCTGCAGCTCGTCGGCCGGAGCCGCGTCTGTCGCGGCCTTCCACGCGGCCTCCGTCTGGTCGAGGAGCACGTAAAGACGCTCCGCGACGCTTGCCAGGCCGAGGACTCGCTGAGCGTGCCTCCGGCGTGACCCGCCGGCCTCGCGGAGCGCCTCGCACCGCGAGCGCAGCTGCGTACATGCCGCGCGGGCGTCTCCCAGGAAGACCCGCAGCCGAGTCATGGCGTAGCCCGGCTGGTCTGCCATGAGGAGCACGCCAAGCGAGCGCAGGGAAGCCACCGCCTCCCGCCCAAGGATCAGCGCGGAGGTGCAGTCGGAGCCTTGGAGGCACCCGGTCAGCCTCCTGAGCGTCGCGCTCACCCGCATGGAGGCCACCTCGACGGCCCTCAGCGCGGACGCGTCGCGGCCGCGCCTGCGCAGGGCCTCGCGGAGCGCGTCGCCAAAGGCGCCGAACTCCTTGCGCACGTCGAGCTGCCAGCGAGCGAGCTGCGCAACTGGAGGCTCAAGCTCCTCGGGCGCGTGCTCCGCCCGCACGATCGCCTCGACCTGGCCGTTGATCTCGACCTGAAGGGCGAGGATTCGGTCGAGCCAGGGGCCGACCGCCGGCAGACGGACCTCGCCCTCACCCAGGGGGGGCGGGGCCCTGCGCTCCCGGGGGGCGTCCGTGCCCGCGCGCCCCTCCACGCGGGCGGCCTGCACCCCGAGGAAGCGAATCGCCCTGCCGACGTAGCGTTCGAAGGGGCGCGTTCCGACCTCCGCCCGCCAACGCCAGAGCGAGTCGAGCCCGTGCCACAGGACGCAGCCGCGGCCGTAGCTACGCCAGGCGATCAGGGGAGCCGTCGCCCCCCCTGACAGCTCGCGGCCTGCGAGCACGTGACTGCCCTCCCGCGCCCAGCCGCTGCGATACCAGTAGTGCAGAGGAAGGTCTGCCGCCCAATACTCGCGGTTGCGCTCCCGGTCCGGCGCCAGGCGCGTGAGCGGGGAGTCTAGTCCCTCGCGCGCAAGGACGAGGCGAAACGGCACGTCGAAGCGCGTGGGCTCGTCCTCGGAGCGCTGGCAAGCCACCGGGAGGAGGTCTTCGAGCGAAGTGCCGAGGTAGGGCCCACCCTCGCCGGCGACGAGGAGCACGCTGCCGCCCTGGTCCCGAACCCAGGCGCGCAGGCGGTCGGCCCAAGACGCCTCACGTGGCATGAACTCCTGGGTCAGCGCCGCGACGGCCTCTCCGAGGATCACGACGTCAAAGTCGTCGAACTGCTCGGGGAGCTTCGTCAGAGGGGCTACGCCCACGGAGGCCTTCTGCACCGCCTCGGGGTCGGCCTCCAGCAACACGCACTGCACCCGCAGCGCCGCGTCTGCGAGCAGGGCGTCGACGAAGTAGCGGTGCTCCCAGCGCGGGCGCGCCTCCACGCAGAGCACGCGGATCGGGCGCGGCGCGACCTCGAGCAGCCAGGCGACGGTCGCCGAACCCTCCGCGCCCTCCGCGCTGATCTCGACGGGCCATGCGCCGGCGCGCACGTGGCCCAGCGAGACGTCAACGGCCCGTGCCTCTCCACCCCGAACTGCGCCGGCAACCCGCGCGACCTGCGCGCTGCCGACGAAGGCCGAGACCGAGACGTCCTGTTTGCCGGCGTCGGGGCCGAGGGTCAGGCTGAGCGCAGCCTCGAGGCGCTCCCCTTCGACCGCGTAGTGAGGGACCTCGCGCACCACGAGCGCGATCCGAGCCGCGCCCGTCTGCGTCGTCGGCGTCGTCTGCGCCCCGCCGCGAGGAGACGCTGCGGGCGGAGGCTGCGCCACGAAGACCCACGCCGCCAGCCCCAGCGC
>JAGQRJ010000864.1 GCA_020425635.1 Planctomycetota bacterium
GTCGCCCAGCTCGACCGCTTCATGTTCATGATCAACGTCGACTACCCCTCCTTCGACGACGAATACCGGGTCATGCGGCTCACGACCTCGAGCTACGCCTCGAAGCTCGAGACCGCCTTCACCCGCGAGGAGATCCTCGAGCTGCACGAGCTGGTCCGCCGGATCGAGGTCTCCGACGCGCTGATCCGCTACGCCATGGCCCTCGCCCGGCGCAGCCGCGCGGGGAGCGGCGTCGCGCCCGCCTTCGTGCGCGAGTGGCTGAGCTGGGGCGGCGGCCCGCGGGCGACCCAGTGCCTGCTCCTCGGCGCGCGCGCCCGCGCGCTGCTCGACGGCCGCGCCCAGGCGACCCCCGCCGACGTGCGCGCGATCGCCCCCGCCGTGCTGCGCCACCGGATCATGCTCAGCTACCACGCCGAGGCCGAGTCCCTCGAGCCCGACGAGATCATTCAAGAGCTCCTCGACACGACCCCCTCCCCCGACGGCGTAGGCGTGTGATTTAGGGGGCCTCTGCCCGAGGCCCCCTCGCCCGAGGAGCGGAGCTCCTCGGGCTCACCCCCAAGGGGCCGCAGGCGCTGGTCTCCAGGGGGCCTCTGCCCGCGCGGCTCGCTCCGCGCCTGGCAGAGCTCACGTCCAGAGTCCTTGAAACGCAGAGGCGCGGAGGACGCAGAGGCTTCGCAGAGGGGGTGAATGGCCGCGCGAACGGTCCTCTCGGGCGACAGCGCGCAACTCTGGGAGTGAAGCAGAGCGCTGCTCTCCGCGGGTCGATCACTTGCTGATCTCTGCGAAACCTCTGCGTCCTCCGCGTTGAACATGCTCCTGGAGGGCGCTGTCGCGGGTGCGAGAGCTGCCTGAGTCACATCTCCGCGCTGGGGACTCGCTCCGGCCCGGGCGCCTCCTGCGCCTTCTCGTGCACGCACTGCGGCTGGCCGCAGCAGGGGCAGTCGCCGCGCTCGAGGGCGTCGTGGCCGCGGTCGACGAGCGCCTGCTCGTGGCGCCGCGCCGCGGGGCTCTTGGAGCAGGCGAACACGGCGCAGCCGCCGTGCTCCTTCCAGCACTCCACGTGGCTGACCGAGTCGCAGCCGGTGCAGCGCAGGGTCGGGTGCTCGATCAGGTCCGCGAGCGGCTGGTGGCAATAGGGGCAGCCGCGCTCGTGCTCGCGCGTCACCGCCCGCAGCCCGAGCCGGCTCGGGGCCCGGGCCAGCTCGAGCGCGTGCTCCACGAGCTCGACCAGCGGTGCCTCCGCGCCGCCCAGGATCACGAGCCGGTCGCGCTCGATCCGCAGCTCGCTCACCCCGGCCCAGGCGAGCTCCGAGGCTGCGCGGGAGGCCGAGGCATACTCCGGGTGCGCGCCAGGAGCGGCGCGCGCGATCGCCTGCAGGAGCTGGCGCGAGAGCAGGGCGCGCCGGGGGGCGTCGAAGGCGACCTCCACCTGGCCGCGGGTGGCGTGAACCGGACGTGACCCGTCCACGCAGAAGCGCGCCGAGACCACGCCCCCGAGCGGCGCGCGCACGAAGCGCACCTCCCGGTCGCGCGGGCAGCGCCGCTCGAGCCGTCGCCCAGCGAGCAGCCACCTGCCGCAGGCGAGGCTCCCCACGAGCACCCCCACCGCGAACGCGAGGCACACGGCGAGGTGCAGAGGCGTCCATTCGGCGTCGTGGAGGATCTCGAAGAAGCCCTCGGAGGCCTCTCCGCGGAGCACCACCTCGGCGAAGACGGCCACCGCGACCAGGATCCCCGCGCAGGCGGTCCAGGCGAGGAGGCGCGGGGAGCGGGCCCATTCGCGCCACGCGCTGGGGGGGGGCGGAGGCAAGAGGTCGGCGGGGTCATGATCCATGCCCTGGATTCTCTTGAGCCGGCGTGCGTTTGTCACACCCTCCCGCGGAAGTTCTCCGGAAGCGCGCGAGGGGAGCTTCCGCTCCCCTCGCGTGCTCAGCTCCGCAGCCTGCGCTCAGTGCGCGCCGTGGACGCCGAAGGCGAGGTTCACCGAGGGAGCGCTCGGGGGGGCCGGGTTGCGCGTGGTGCGGATCTCGGGCAGCGGGCGCGAGGACGCGCTGGAGAGGGTTCGCCCAGGCCACACGATCCGCAGCGTGGTCGCGGTCGCCACGTGGACCTCTTGCTTGACCACGCCCTGGCCCTCGAGGACGGCGAGCACGTGCTGGTAGGTGTATTCGGTCGAGGTGTAGCCCGCCGGGCCCGCGACCAGGCGCCCGGTGCGCTTGGCGAGGTCGTGCACCCAGCTGTAGTGGCTCTTGTAGGGCATCTCGGCCTCGAACTTGTTGTTCCCCGCGGCGTGGCAGGCCGAGGCGAAGAGCTTGGCGTCGGGGGTCAGGACCTCGTCGAGGGCCGCGACGAACTGCTCGAACTTCTCGGGGTTGTCGGTCGCGCTGACCTGGCTCGGGCTCGAGGTGCCCATGATCGGGCCGTCCCAGCCGCCGTGCCCGATCCACACGATCCGCTGGTAACGGCGGCCCGAGAGCGCGGCGTCTTCGAGGAAGCGGATCACGCCCACCGCGCTCTCGGCCACGTGCAGGTCGGCCTTGATCCCGCGCTGGGTGTAGTAGCCCTTGAGCTTGAGCGCGTAGCCCTTGAGCGTGCGCTGCTCCTTCTCCGTGTAGCGCACCGTGGGGATCAAGAGCGCGCGCGGCGGGCCGGCCGGGGTGATCCGCACGAAGCGCAGGACCTCCATGCCGATGGTTCCGTAGTAGCCGCCGCTGCGCGGGCGCAGGAGCAGCTTCAGGCCGGCGCTCGGGATCGTGTCGGCGTCGTAGAGCGCCTCGACCCGCACGTACTTGCTGGCCCCGTGCACCCAGCTGCTCCCGTCGGCGAGCTGCAGCCAGGGGCCCTCTTTGACCCCGCTCAGCGCGAGGACGTCGCCGCGCGCGGCCTGCCGGCTGGGGATCGAGTCGAGGGTTGGGCTCGGGCGCACGTTGAGCACGCTGGCCACGACCACGGCCTGCTGCTTGGAGGTCGGGACCACCTCGGACACGATCTGCGCGATCCCACCCGTCGCGGGCTCCTCCACGAAGGCGTAGGCGCCGTCCTCGATCGGATAGCCTCTTAGCGTCCAGGCCTGGTCGCCGAGCTTGAGCCGCAGGCTCGCCGGCGCGTTCAGGTCCAGCTGCGCGGTTCCGCTGACGGGTTGGGATTGGAAGTCGCCCTTCACGCGCAGGGTCTCGCCGGCGCAGGGCAGGCAGACCAGCGCCAGGCTGGCGAGGAACAGGGTGGGGTGGTTCATGGGGTGGCTCCGTTTCCGCGAGGGATCGCGAATCGGGAGCCAGGTCCGGGGGAGCGCGGGCCAAGGCGTTCAACCCGTTGCGGTGTGGGCGGCGCGGGGACCGGTCTGGACCGGGCGTCCAGATCGGTCGAATCGGGGCGCAACACGCTTGTTTGCAAGGGGTTTGAAAGCGTCCCAGGCTGGGACGATCACCCACTTCAGGCGATCCGGCGCGCCCGGAGCCCGCGTCTGCCCCAGCTATGCCGAGCGGGCGGGCGGGCTCTCAGGAGATCCTGACCCGGGTCGCGCGCCCCTCCGAACTCGTTTCGAGGGCACACTTTGAGCGAAGCAAACGGCGCGGGATCGGCTACCATGGCGCCCGCAATCCGGGCGCCCGTGGGTGGGGAGCCCGAGGCCCCTTAGAAACGAGGACGCATGCGTGTGAGGACGTGGGCCGCGCTGCTCTGCTGCGCGCTCGCCACTCAGGCCCAGGAGCTCGGCGGCCCCGTGCCCGTCGACCAGTTCCACCCCGATCGAGACCGCCCGGTCACCCCCCGTCGCGGGGGCACGCTCAACCTGCGCACGCCCGGCGACCCCTCCTCGATCAACCCGATCTGCGACAACGGCGCCTCGACTCAGGACGTCTACCAGTACATGAGCGACACCCTCGCGACGCGCGACCGCGAGACCTTCGAGTGGTTGCCCATGCTCGCGCGCTGGTGGAAGGAGCAAGACACCCTCGAGCTCACCGACGGGCGCAGCTTCAGCGGGCGGCTACTCAGCAAGCCCAGCGAGGACCCGATCCGCTTCGCCCCCGACGCCGCGCGCTTCACCTTCGCCGAGTGCGACCTCGAGGCCGTCGAGCGCGTCGGCGCCGACGGGGAGACCGAGCGCGTGGCGGTCGACTCCGCCGACTTCGCGAGCTGCTGGGGCCAGGTCGTGACCGTGATCCCCAAGCCCGAGCTCGGGCTGCCCAGCGTGCGCGGCACCCTCGAGCGCCCACCCGCCGGTCGCTTCACCGTGTGGGTGTGGGAGGAACTCCCCGCCGAGCAGCTGCTCTCGGTGCAGCAGTCCGAGATCAAGCAGGTGCTCGAGGGCCCCGACGGGGCCAAGCTCGAGGTCCCCGCGCTGCGCCAGCTCGCGGCCTTCGAGTTCCACATGCGCCCGGGGGTCACCTGGCACGACGGGCAGAAGGTCACCGCCGACGACGTGCTCTTCAGCCTCGAGACGGTCATGAACCCCGTCGTCGACGCCGCGCACCTGCGGCAGTATTACGTCGACCTCGAGCGCTGGACCAAGGTCGACGACCTGACCCTGCGTTTCCGCTTCAAGCAGCAGTATTACCGCGCGTTCTCGGTGATCGCCGACGCGCTCTACGTCTACCCGCGCCACCGCTACGAGCCCTGGAAGTTCGAGGGCGACAAGGACGGCTTCGGGCGGCACTTCAACGCGCACCCCGACCACGAGAAGCCGATCGGCTGCGGCCCCTACCGCTTCGTGCGCTGGGAGCGCGGCACCCAGATCGAGCTCGCGCGCTACGACGGCTACTGGGCCTCGAACCCCGGGGGCGAGCCCGTCGTGCCCTGGATCGACCCGCTGATGCCCTACCTCGACAGCCTGCGCTGGGTCGTGATCAACGAGAAGGCGGCCGCCTTCAAGGCGCTGCAGCTCGAGGAGGTCGACGCCGACTTCGACCTCGAGCCCGCGATCTGGGAGGCCGCCGAGAGCAACGAGGCCAAGTTCACCGACCGCTTCGTGCGGGCCAAGGTGCTCTCGCCGCTCTACACCTACATCGGCTGGAACGCCGACCGCCAGGACGTCGGCCCCGAGCGCCAGATCTTCGCCGACGGGCGCGTGCGCCAGGCCATGACCCTCCTGATCCCGCGGACCAAGATCCTGCGCGACATTCACCGCGGGCTGGGCGAGGTCGTCACCGGGCCCTTCTTCAGCAAGGGGCCGTTCTCCGACCCCGAGGTCCAGCTGCGCCCCTCGTCGGTGCAGCGCGCGCAAATGCTCCTCGACCAGGCGGGGTGGGTCGACCACGACGGCGACGGGATCCGCGACCGCGGCGGGGTCGACTTCGAGTTCGACTACGTGATCCACAACATGCGCGACTACCACCAGAAGGTGGCCGAGATCATCAAGGAGGCCGTCGAGCGGGTCGGGGTGCGCATGAACATTCGCAAGCTCGACTGGGCGGTGTTCCTCGACACGATCTCGGACCAGAAGTTCGACGCGGTGCGCCTGGCCTGGGGCGAGCCCAGCGCGATCGAGACCGACCCCTTCCAGATCTGGCACAGCAGCCAGGCCGGGAACCGCGGCAACAACTACGTGAGCTTCAAGAACGCCGACGCCGACGCGCTGATCATGGCGGCCCGGCGCGAGGTCGACCCCGTCGAGCGTCAGCGCCTGCTGCGCAAGCTGCACCGCCTGCTCGACCGCGAGCAGCCCTACACCTTCTTGCTGAACATGTACACCCTCGGCTTCTACAACCGCCGCTACCGCAACGTGCGCTTCTACTCGATCGGGACCACGCCCCACAACTTCCGCGAGTGGTTCGTGGCCACCCGAGAGGGGCGCTGAGCCATGTGGCAGTACCTCGTCAAGCGCCTCTTGCTCATGGCCATGACCCTGTTCGGGATCTCGGTCTTGTGCTTCTTGATCGTGACCATGGCTCCGGGTGACCCGGCCGCCATGAAGGCCCAGGCCCTGGCCTCGGGCGGGCAGAGCAACCTCGACGAGCAGACCCTGCGCAAGAACCAGGAGCTCTACTACCTCGATCGCCCGACCTTCTTCAACCCGCGGCCGCCCACGCGCACGACGACCGTGGCGGCGACGCTCGAGGAGCTCGACGACGAGGAGAACGAGGCCCGCCGCAAGGACGCCCTCGCCCGGCTGAAGGGGACGATCGGCACCGCGGCCCTCGCCCAGCTGATCCCCGAGCTCGCGCCGCGGGTCGCCGAGGCCGCCAAGCGGGCGGCGAGCCTCGACGAGCAGCTGGCCGCCCTCCGCGGGCCTGGGGCCGCGGCGGCCCGGGTCGCCCTCGGGTCGCGCTACGGCTCCTTCGAGCCGCAGCTCCCCCCGGGCAGCGACGACGCCGCCTGGGCCGACGCCTGGGAGCGGCGCACGCCGAACCTGGTCGCCCAGCTCGAGGCCCCCGCGCGGCGGGTGCTCGAGGCCCTCGCCGGGATCGCGGGCGGCGGCGCGCCGACCCTCGCCGAGGACGCGAGCCTCGAGGAGGCGCGCCAGGCCTGGGAGGCGTGGTGGAGCGAGCACCAGGCCGACTACGCGGCCGACCGGGTGCGGGAGGTCGTCTCGGCGTGGCTCGCCAAGCGCGCGGTGCCGCTGAGCGAGGCCGAGGCCAAGGCCGACGCCGAGCTGGCCGCGCTCGTGGGCGTCGGTCAGCTCGCGGCCCCCCAGCTCATGGAGGCCTTGCTCGACGCCGACACCCTCGAGGCCGAGCGCCAGGCCGCCTTCGGCCTGGCGGCGGTCGCGCACAAGCCCTGGGACCTGACCAC
>JAGQRJ010000137.1 GCA_020425635.1 Planctomycetota bacterium
GAATAACGGATTTGCAATCCGTCGCCTTACCACTTGGCTATGGCGCCGCGGGCGCGAGTTTAGCAAGGGGGATCGGGGCCGACAACGCACCGGGAGGTTCCGGATCCTGTGCCCGGCCGCCGCGCGCGCGCGCTAGTCTGGGGGTGAGGAGGGGCCGTTGAGCAAGCTCTCGCTGGCGCTGGGCTGGATCCTGGTCGGCGCGGCGTCCGTCGCCGCTCAGACACCCGCTGCTGGGGACCCCCACCGGGAGGTCCGCGGGGTCACGATCAGCTGCCAGACCTGGGGGTGGGAGTGGGGCAGCGACGCCATGGTCGAGGCCCTGCGGGAGGTGCGCGCGCTCGGCGCGAACTGGGTCCTGATCCACCCCTACGCGCGGATCGGGAACGACGGCTCGGTCACGAGTCGGCACCTCGAGGGCGAGGCGCCCAAGTGGCTGACCCGTCCGATCGAGGAGGCGCACCGGCTGGGGCTCAAGGTCGCGCTCAAGCCTCACCTCGCCTACTGGGGGAGCAAGTTCAGCTGGCGCGGAGAGATCGCGTTCGAGGACGAGGCCGCGTGGGCGCGCTTCTTCGGCTCCTACCGCGCCTGGCTCGAGCGGGTGGTCGAGCAGTCCGCCGGGGCAGACGCCGTGGTGGTGGGGACCGAGCTCGATCGGACCCTCGGCCACGAGGCCGAGTGGCGCAGCCTGATCCGCGCGGTCCGGGCGCGGACGAAGGCGCCCTTGACCTATGCGGCGAACTGGACCGACTACACCAAGGTGCCCTTCTGGGACGCCCTCGACGTGATCGGGGTCCAGGCGTATTTCCCGCTCGTGAAGCACCCGCGACTCCCGAGCCCCGACGAGCTCGCCCAGGGGTGGGCCAAGGTCCTCGAGCCCCTGCGGCGCTTCGCCAAGCAGCAGGGGAAGCGCGTCCTGTTCACCGAGCTCGGCTACAACGACTCGGCCAGCGCCGCGCGGGAGCCTTGGGGGTATCAGCAGGGCGGGCCGCAGGCCGACGAGACCCAGCGCCGCTGCTACGAGGTCGCCCTGCGGACCCTGGCGCGGGAAGAGGTCCTGTGCGGGGCCTTCCTCTGGAAGTGGTTCCCGGGCTCCGCGCGCGGCGAGGACTTCCTCCTCTCCCGGCCCCCCGTCCGCGAGGAGATCCGACTGGCCTGGGGCGCGCACGCGCCCCAGGCGCCCAAGTAGCGTCTTGGCTCAGTCGAGGAAGCGCGCGCGCTGGGCGGCGGTCGGGATCTTGCACTGCTGGGGCCCCCCGAAGCGCAGCCGGTTGCGGGCCACGAGGGCGTAGCCGAGGTCCGCGAGCGCGGGCGGCACGCAGAGCCAGCCGAGCCCGGCCAGGGCGCGCCAGGGCTGGCCCATGCGCGCCCCGATCCCGCACACCGCCCGCCAGCGCTGGTGGACGCGCTCCCCTGGGCCCCCCAGCTCGTGCACGAGCAGCAAGGAGTCGAAGGGCCCTCCAGGGGGCGCGACGGGGACGCGACCCAGGAGCGCCTGGGCGGTGGGACCTTGCAGCGGGGCGAAGCGCACGCTCGGCGTGCGCTCGAGGTCGAGGATCGTCTGCACGCTGCGGGTGCACATGCCGCACTCGCCGTCGAAGAGCAGGACCGGGAGCTCGGTGGCGGCGTCGCGCGTGGCGCGAGCGAGGAGCTGGCCGAGGCTCCCCAGGAGCGCGAACCCGAGGCTGATCCCCCAGCCGTGGGCGAGGATCATGGTCGCGCGCGGGATCGCGGGCGCGCCCGCGTGGCGCAGCGAGAACAGGGCCCCCAACCCGACCGTCGTGAGCAGGGCCAGGGCCGCCAGCCCGAGGGCGCCGCGCGCGGCCAAGGACCGCTCCCCAGGCACCTGCCAGAGGAGCAAGAACCCGGCGTAGCCGCCGAGGGCGACGAGGAGCAGCGCAGCGCCCAGGGGCTCGAGGGCGGGGGCGAAGGCGATCCCGACGCCCGTGACCGCGAACCCGAGCCCGAGGAGCGCCCCCAGCGCCGCCAGGGGTCCCCGGGCCCGCGGCACCCGCTCGGCGCTCTGACCCATGAGCGAGAGCGCGGCGAACCCGACGACCGTGGCGTGCGCGCAGGCGAGGAGGACCTTGCCGGGGTCGAGCCCCGGGAGCTCGACCTCGGCCCGGCTCGCGAGCAGCCAGCCCGCGCCCACGAGGAGGAACACGTGGGCGACCAGGCGCAGCGCGCTCGGCACGCAGCGCCTGCGCGCCAGCTCGCGGGCCGCGTGCCCGGCCAGCGCCCCGCAGACCAGGAGCCAGGGCGCGACCCCGATCCAGCGCGCGGCCCCCGCGAGCGGGTCGGAGAGCAGCGCGCTCAGCGCAGCGATCCACACCAGGCGGGCGGCCCAGCGCGGGCCGTGCAGCGCCAGGATCGCGGGCGCGGCCACCGCGAGGAGGAAGCCGAGCGCGCGCTCGATCGCCGCGAGGTCCGTCGCCGGCGCGGCGGAGAGCAGGCCACGCAGCCCGACCGCCAAGGCACCCCAGCAGGCGACGCGCAGCCACGCGCGCGGAGTAGGGGTCACGGAGCCTCCTGAGGGGGCATTATCGGTCGGCCCCCGGCGCCCGCAACGCACAGCGCCCAGACGCGAGAGGGGCCGCCCTGAGCTGTGACTGCGGGGGGTCGACCTGCTACCGTGCGCGCCGCGGAGGCGACCATGGCGCACGAAGAGAGCGGGAAGATCACCCTCGACCTGTCGGTGTGGACGGCGGCGCTGGTGGCCTGCGGTGTGGCGGTCGTGGCGATCGCCTTCGAGCTCGGGGCCGGCTCGGTCCACGCCAGCCCGGCCCGCGTCGGCACCGCGCAGGTGGAGGCCGCTGAGCACCCTCTGCGGCTCACGATCCTGCACACGAACGACCTGCATGGGCAGGTCTTGCCCCAGGGCAAGCGCGGCGGGTTGGTGGCCCTCGGGCGCCGGATCCGACAGGCCCGCGACGAGGCGCGCCTGGCCGGAGACGCGGTGCTGCTCCTCGACGCGGGGGACCTGTTCAAGGGGACGCCCGAGGGCGACTTCACCAACGGGCAGGTGGTCGTCGCCTGGATGAACCGCCTGGGCTACGACGCGGCCGCGGTCGGGAACCACGAGTTCGACCACGGGATCGAGGTCGTGCAGGAGCTCGCGCGCGCGGCCGAGTTCCCCTTCCTCGCCGCGAACCTGCGCGAGGAGGCGAGCGGGGAGCGCCCCGATTGGCTCGGGCGCCAGACGCCGCTCGGTCCGCTCCGGGGCGCGGCGGTGCTGCGCACCGTCTACGACGCCCGCGGGCGGGCGATCCGCGTCGGGATCGTGGGCACGACGCCCAGCGACCTGGCGCAGGTGACCCTCGCCGGGCTCACCGAGGGGCTGCGCGCCGAGGACGAGGTCGCCGCGCTCGAGCCCGTGCTCGCGGCGCTCCCGGCCGACCTCGACCTGGTGGTCGTCGTCTCCCACAGCGGGATCGCGCGCGACACGCGCGTCGCCGAGCGCTTTGGGTCCCGCGTGCACGTGATCGTGGGCGGACACAACCACAAGACCCTCCCCGAGGGCCAGCGCGTGGGCGCGGTGCTCATGACGCAGACCGGCGCGCACGCCGCGCACCTCGGCCGCGTGCGGGTCGAGCTCCCCGCGGGCGAGGCCCCGCGGGCGACGGCGAGCCTGGTCGAGCCCGGGGACGACTTCGAGGCGCTGCTCGCGCCCTACGTCGCCGAGGTGCAGCGGACCTTCGCCGAGCGCGTGGGCGAGCTGCGGGAGCCGCTGCGCCGGGTCACGGGGTTCGCGTCCTCCGGCCTGGGGAACCTCGAGACCGACCTCATGCGCGAGCTGACCGGGGCCGAGGTCGCGCTGCAGAACAAGGCCGGGATCCGCAACGACCTGCCCGCAGGCGAGCTGAGCAAGCGCGACGTCTACGAGGTGGCGCCCTTCGGCAACACGGTCGTGAGCATGCAGCTCAGCGGGGCTCAGCTGCGCGAGGTGCTCGAGGCCAGCCTCACGAGCGAGGGGCGCATGTGCGACGTCTCGGGGCTGCTGCTCCGCTGCGACCCCCGGCGTCCAGTGGGGCAGCGGGTGCTCGAGGTCACGGTCGGGGGGAAACCACTCGACGACTCGCGCACCTACCGGGTGGCGACGAACAACTTCCTCGCCGGAGGAGGCGACGGAAAGGTGGCGTTCACCCAGGGCAGCGAGCGCGAAGACACCCAGCGGCTGCTGCGTGAGCTGCTCGAGGACTACCTCCGCGTGAACTCGCCCGTCGCCCCGCCGCCGGTCGAGGCGCGGATCGTCACGGTGGACTGAGCCCGGTGCACGACCGTCGACGCCAGTGTGCGCCCAGCTCGTGGGGAGTCCTCGCGCTGGTGGGGGTCTGCCTGGCCGGCGCCGGACGGGCCGTCGCCGCGCCGCCCGCGGTCGGCTACCGCCTCGGGGTGATCCTCGAGCCCGACACGGGTGAGGTGCGCGCCCAGGGGGTGATCCGCGTGGAGAACCGCGGCGCGGAGCCTCTGTCGCGGCTGCCCCTGGTGCTCTACCCCAACCGCTTCGGCGACCTCGACCCCGCGATCACCGACGTCAACGTCGACCGCTACTACGTGCGCTTCTACGACTGGGGGAGCGCGCGGCTCGAGCGGATCGAGCGCCTGGGGGGCGGGAAGCTGTTCACCCGCCCCCACCCGGCGCCGCTGCCCGAGGGGGTCGCGGTCGAGGTCGTCCTCGACCCTCCGGTCGCTCCGGGGGAGGCCGTCGAGCTCTCGGTCGACTACTCCGCCTACGTCCCCGAGCGGCTCGGCTCCTTCGGGCGCCACGACGGGCGCTGGATCCTCGAGGGCGGGTGGTTGCCCTACGTCCCCGCCGAGGACGCGGCCGGGGTGCGCGACCCTCGCCGGCCGCCCGCCCAGGCGCAGTATGCGCTGACCCTCCAGGTCGACTGGCCGCAGCCCGAGCGCCCCCGGGCGATCCTGCTGGACGGGCAGCCGGTGCAGAGCGGCTACACGGCGCGCTTCGAGGGCGCCTCGCCCTCGCTGGCGCTGGGAGCGAAGCTCCACGCCCTCGCGAGCGCGCCGCCCGGGGCCAGCGCACCCGGGGTCAGGGTCTACGGGAGCGCCGGCGACACCGAGCGCGCGGCCCGGCTGGTGAAGCTGGCTCAGGAGGCGGGCGCCTGGCTGCGGCGCGAGTATCCCGAGTCGGGGGAGGCCCCGGGGGAGGTCGTGTTCGTCGAGGCGCCGCTGCGCGACCGGAACCTGGTGGTCGCCGACAAGACGATCTTCTACTCCGAGCGGATCTTCGGCTTGTTCGTGCTCCTCGAGGGGCTGATCGAGGTCGAGGCCTGGCGCGGCACCATGCAGAGCCTGATTCGGCAGGACCTCGAGCGCGTCGACCTCGGCGGCGACCGCGACTGGGTCACGGAGGCCCTGGCCTGGTACGCGGTGCAGACCTGGGCCCAGCGGCGAGGC
>JAGQRJ010000865.1 GCA_020425635.1 Planctomycetota bacterium
CGAGGCCGAGACCGAGGCCCGCGCCTGCGGCCCGTTGGGGGTGAGCCCTCGCAGCTTCGCTGCGAGGGCGAGGGGGCCTGCGCCTGCGGCCCGTTGGGGGTGAGCCCTCGCAGCTTTGCTGCGAGGGCGAGGGGGCCTCGGAGAGGCCCCCTGGAAACAGAGAGGCCCCCTGAAAACTAGAGCGGATCGAACTCGAGGGTGAGCTGGCGCACCTCGAGCCCAGCCTGGCGCAGGGCCATGACGCGGGGGTCGTCGTCGGGCACGACGAACCCGACCAGCACCGCGTCGGCGTCGCCTACCGCCTCGACCAGGGCGCTGGGCGCGACGTCGAGCCCCAGGCCGAGGTCGACCAGCTCGGCGGCGGCGCCGGCCTCGACCAGGGGGGCGAGGCCGGCGGGGGCCCAGAGCGCGAGCTTGCGCGAGGTCCGCGCCCAGCCCGAGAGGGCGTCGCGGAGGAAGCGGAAGGCCGAGCGGCTGCCGATCACGCCGACCAGGCTCAGGAGCCAGTCGATCGCGAACACGGCGCGCGAGTAGTTCTCGAAGCGCTGGGCGAGGGTCGCGACGAGGACCACGAGCAGGGTGCCGAGGGAGAGCGCCTTCACGATCGCGCTCACGTCGCGGAAGCGGATCGTGCGCCAGAAGCCGCGGTAGAGGTCGAACCAGAGCAGGGAGAGGACCTTCGCGCCGATCACCAGGGGCAGCGCGGGGAGCGCGACGTTGCCCAGGTAGAAGGGGAGGTCGGCGTCCTCGAAGCGGATCGCGAAGGCCGCGACCCAGGCCGCGCTGAGGAGCGCCACGTCGACGGCGAGCTCGGCCGCGTAGAGCGCGGCGGCGCTCCCGCGGCGGGGTGGAGGAGCGGCCTCGGGGCTGGCGTAGACCTTGACCTCGCCGAGGAAGAGCCCGATCAGCACGCTCCCGATCCCGCCCACGATCAGCACCGGCACGGCGAGCCCCAGGCCGCCGCGGGCCACGGCGAGGGCCACGCCGCAGAGCGCCGCGGCCACGCCGTAGACCACGAGCAGGGTCCGGCGCTCCGAGAGCCCGAGGGCCATGAGCCGGTGGGTCGTGTGGTCGCGGCCGCCCTGGAGGAAGGGGCGGCGCGCGGCGCGACGGGTGAACCACACGAGGGCGGTGTCCGAGAGCGGGCCGCCGAGCAGGAGCAGCGGCACCGCGAGGTTGCGCCAGGGCGTGTGGGGGTCGAGGGGCAGGTGCGCGGCGAGGCCCGCGAGGGTGAAGCCCAGGAGCAGGGAGCCCGCGTCGCCCATGTAGATCCGGGCCGGGGGGAAGTTGTGCACGAGGAAGCCTGCGCACGCGCCGAGGGCGATCGCGGCGCCCGCGACCAGGGCGGGGTGGGGCCCGCCGAAGGCGAACACGACCACGAACGCGGCGATCACCGCCGAGACGCCGGCGGCGCTGCCGTCCATGTTGTCGAGGAAGTTCACCGAGTTGGCGACGCCGACGTACCAGGCGATCGTGACCGGGATCACCACCGCGCTCGGGCCCGCGAAGACCGTCGCCGCCGTGCCCTCGAGCGGCGCGGCCACGATCCAGCACGCGGCCAAGGTCTGCATGACCAGCTTCACCGGCGGGGAGAGCGGGCGCGCGTCGTCGACGAGCCCGAGGAGGAACACGACCGCGCAGCCCATGAGCAGGTCGGCCGAGATCGCGTAGAGGCCGGGGGCGAGCGCGAGGAACAGCGCGATCCCGCCGCCCATGGGGGTCGCCTTGGTCGACCAGCGCTCGCCGCGGGGGCGCGAGACGAAGTCGATCTTCCGCGCCCCCCAGCGCACGGCGCCGGTGGCGAGGGCCGCGACCACGAAGGCGACCGCGCCGGCGAGGAGCTGGAGCCCGATCGAGTCTGCGGGGAGCTCGCGCAGCCAGTTCACGCAGGCAGGCGCACGGCGGCCGGCGGCGTCAGGCGCTGCTCGGTCGGGCGGGCTCGCGCCTCGGGGGCGGGCATGCCGACCTCCTCGAGCAGGCGCGCGTAGAGGCTCGCGGTGTCGTCGAGCAGGCGCTCGGCGGAGTAGCGCTGGCTCGCCTCTCGGGCGGCGGCTTGCATGGCGCGGCGGGCGTGGCCGTCGCGGCGCACGAAGGCGAGCGCGGCGGTCAGCGCGTCGAGGTCGCCCTTGCGCGCGAGCGCGCCCTCCTTGCAGTGGGTGACGCCGGGGCCGGCGACGCGGGGCCCTGGCGCAGGGCGGAACATGTCGGCGACGCCGCCGACCGCGGTCGAGACCACCGGGCAGCCGCTGGCGAAGGCCTCGACGATCGTGAGCGGGGTCCCCTCGTTCTTGCTCGAGAGCGCCATGAGGTCTGCGTCGGCGTAGACCTCGGGCAGGTCCGCGCGCCAGCCGAGGAAGCGCACGCGCCGCGCGAAGGCGGGGGGCACGGCCGCCTCGAGGCGGCCGCGCTCGGGGCCGTCGCCCACGAACACCAGGTGCAGCGAGGGGTCGTCGTGGGCGAGGCGGGAGAACGCCGCCACGAGCGCGGAGAAGTCCTTGATCGGCACCAGGCGCCCCACCGCGGCGATCACGAAGGCGTCGTCGGGGAGGCCGAGCTCCGCGCGCAGGCGGCCCTTGGTGGGCGCCTGGAAGGGCGTCAGGTCGCGCCCGAGGGGGATCACCTCGATCTGCTCGCGAGGGGCGACCTGGTAGCGGTCCGCGAGCTCGTCGCGCAGGGCCGGAGAGATCGTGACCACGCGCTGGGTGAGTCGGCTCAGGCCCCGCTCGGCGAGGGTCACGAGGTTCGAGGTCAGGGGAGCGAAGTAGTCGCTGAGCACATGGCCGTGAAAGGTGTGCACGACGATCGGGACCCCCGTGAGCCGCGCGGCGATCCGGCCCAGGGCGCCGGCCTTGGCGGTGTGCGTGTGCACGATCGTCGGCTGCTCGCGGCGGAAGACCTCGATCAGTCCGGCCAGCGCGCGGGCGTCGTGCAGGGGCGAGACGCGCCGTCCGAGCCCGCCGACCCGGACTCGCCGGGTCGCGCGGCCGGTGTCGAGCTCGGTCTCACCTGGGCCGAGGCCGCCGCTGGCGAGCACGGTCTCGAAGCCGTAGGCCTCGAGTCCCTCGCTCAAGAGCTGCACGTGGCGCGCGGGCCCCCCGACGTTGAGTCGGGCGATCACGCGGACGACCTTGGTCAACGCGTCCTCCTGCTCCTAGCGTAACAGCGTGGGCCAGCTCAGGATGAATACACGAGGGGGCGCGTCGGGTTCAACCGTGACCGTCCGCCTCCGCTCTGAGCCCGCTCGGTCGCCCTAAGTGCTGTGGCCATGGCTCGCGGGTCTCGGCTCAGCTATTACGGAGCATGCGCAAGCAACTCGGACCCTATTCGCTCCGGGGCGAGCTGGGGCGAGGCGCAATGGGCGTCACCTACCGCGCCTGGAGCGAGGCCCACGGCCGCGAGGTCGCGCTCAAGCTCTGCGCTCCGGGGCTGGCGACCGCGGAGGAGTGCGCCCGCCTCGTGCGTGAGGGGCGGCTGCTGGCGGAGGTCGACCACCCCTTCGTGGTCGGGGCCCTCGACGCCGGCGAGCACCTGGGGGTGCCCTACCTGGTCATGGAGCTGGTCGAGGGCGAGACCCTCGCCGAGCGCCTGCGCAGCGGAGGGCCGTTCACGCCCCAGGCCGGCGCGCGGCTCGTGCGCCAGATCGCAGAGGGCGTGGGCGAGCTCCACCGGCGCGGGATCGTGCACCGCGACCTCAAGCCCGAGAACGTGCTCCTCGATCGCCGCGGGTCTCCGCGGGTGTGCGACCTGGGGGTCGCCCGCGGCGAGGCGCTCAGCCGGCTCACGGAGACGGGCGCGGTGCTCGGGACGCCGGCGTTCCTCGCCCCCGAGCAAGCGCGGGGCGAGGCGGTCGGCCCCCCGGCCGACGTCTACGCGCTGGGGGTCCTGCTGTTCGTGGTCCTCACCGGCTCGCCCCCGTTCACGGGGTCGCTGCCGCAGGTGCTCGAGGCGCAGGCCTCCGCCGCCCCCCCTGGGCTCCTCTCCCGCTGTCCGCTGGCGTCGCGGGAGCTGGCCGCGGTCGTCGCGTGTTGCCTCGAGAAGGACCCGGCCGATCGCTACCGCACGGCCGACGAGCTGGCCGCGGCGCTGGCTCCGCTGGCGCACGGGGCGAGGTCCAGCGGGGCGACGCGCTGGGCCCTCGCGGGCTCGCTCTGCGCGGCGGCCGCGGGGGTCGTGGGGGTGTTCGTGGCGCTCCACGGGCGCGCGCCGAGGCCGCCGCAGGCGGCTCCCGAAGC